>NZ_JBVIHJ010000039.1:0-48168 GCF_055570355.1 Streptomyces sp. NPDC031225
ATCTCCGGTCACCCCGCTTTCTGTGTTCGCCATAACAAACACGTTGTCGGGCGCAAAAGTTGGGGGGGAAGGGGGGTGGGGGAACCCCGGGGCCCCGCCCGTCGCACGACGCCCGGGCCCTCGAAGTGAGACCTAGGCGGCGGAGCTGCTGCTGGACGAGCTGCCCGTGCTCGACGACTTCGACTCCGAGGAGGAAGACTTCGACTCGGATGCCGACGACGCGGATGTCGACGTGGACGTCGACGTGGACGTCGACGGCTTCGTGGACGACGGAGTGCTGCTCGACGAGGAGCCGCGGCTGTCGTTGCGATAGAAGCCGGAGCCCTTGAAGACGATGCCGACCGCGGAGAACACCTTCTTCAGGCGGCCGTGGCAGTTGGGGCACTCGGTCAGGGCGTCGTCGCTGAACTTCTGCACCGCCTCGAGGCCCTCGCCGCACTCGGTGCACTGGTACTGATACGTGGGCACTGTCTTCCTCCTGGCACTCTCACTCAGTGAGTGCTAACGATGGTCCATAGTGACGTATTCCCGAGGATCAGTCCACTGCCACCGGCACTCGGTGACCGATGCCACGTGCGACCGTCCGGCTGCGGGGCCGTCCCGCGAGGTGCGAACGCAGCGCCAGCAGGGTCACCAGGGCGAGCAGGGTGCCGCCCATCGGCACCAGGAATCCGGCACCGCCCCAGAACCGGTCCTCCAGCTGTCCGGCGATCGTGACTGCGGCCGCCTGGCCGAGGGCCACCGCTCCGGTCAGCCAGGTGAACGCCTCGGTGCGGGCGCCGGCCGGGACCAGGTTCTCGACCAGGGTGTAGCCGGTGATCAGGGCGGGCGCGATGCACATGCCGACCAGGAGGCCGAGGCCCGCCAGGACGAACACCGAGTGCGCGGCCCACAGGCCGGAGGCCGTCAGGGCGAGGGCGCCGTATCCGACGACCAGGCGGCGCTGCGGGGCCACCTTCCAGGCGATGGCTCCGCAGACCAGGCCGGAGAGCATGTTGCCCGCGGCGAAGACGCCGTACAGGACACCGTTCAGGCCGGGTTCGCCGATCGACTCGCTGAACGCGGCCAGGGAGACCTGCATGCCACCGAAGACGGAACCGATGCCCAGGAAGGTCACGATCAGGACCCGCACGCCGGGCACACGCAGAGCCGAGGAGTGCTCCACGCGCGTGTGCCCGTCGACCGCGGCGACCGGCGGCTGCGTGCTCTTCTGCGCGGCGAACAGCAGGCCGCCGAGCAGCGTGAGGGACGCCTCCGTCAGCAGGCCGGCGGCGGGATCCACGGCGGTGCACAGGGCGGTGGCCAGCAGCGGGCCGAAGACGAAGGTCAGCTCGTCCGTGACGGACTCGAAGGCCGCCGCCGTGGTCATGAGGGGCGAGTCCTGGAGCGTCACGCCCCAGCGGGCGCGCACCATGGGGCCGATCTGCGGCACCGATGCACCCGTCGGCACGGCCGCCGCGAACAGGGCCCACAAGGGCGCGTGCGAGAGGGCGAGCGCGGTCAGGGAGAGCACGGACAAGGTGTGCGCGAGCACTCCGGGGATCAGGACGGCGCGCTGCCCGTAGCGGTCCGCGAGACGGCCGCTGTAGGGCGCGAACAGCGCCATGGAGACGCCTGTGGCGGCCGCGACGGCGCCCGCCGCGCCGTAGGAGCCGGTGGTGTGCTGCATGAGCAGCACGATGGAGATGGTGAGCATCGCGAACGGCTGGCGTGCCGCGAAGCCGGGGAGCAGGAACGTCCAGGCGCCGCGGGTGCGCAGCAGCTGTCCGTATCCCGGGCGGGAGGAGGTGACCGTGGATGCCACGGCCCGTGCCTTTCTGCCGCCTGGTAGCGCGGTTCCCCTCGGAAGGGATGGCGCCGAGAGCTGTCCTCTTGCGCGGACTGCGGTAGATGCCGAAGGTCACTGCTCAGGGACGTCTCGGCCGCCATACGGTCGCGCCAGCTCTGCGTCAGGCAGAGTTGGTTCGATCAGGGGTGCCTTCATCGTACAGGGAGCGCGAAACGCATCCGTAACAACAGGTCTTCCGGGCCGCCCTCAGCGACTGCCGCCGATGCCGCCCGTGCCCAGCCATCCGGCCAGCTTGCCGCCGTGGCCCACCGCGCGCAGCCGCCGTTCCGCGGCGTCACGGACCGGGTCGGTGGCGACGACGAGGAGTTCGTCACCGCGCCGCAGCACTGTCGTGGGCAGCGGAACGAACGATTTTTCATCGCGGACGACCAGGGTGACCGCGGCTCCCGAGGGCAGCCGCAGCTCGTTGACCTCGACGCCGTGCATCCGGGACCCGTCGGGGATCGCGACGGACAGCAGGTGTCCGCGCAGCCGCTCCAGGGGCGCCGACTCGATGCCGAGGTCGGCGGCCTCGGGGTCCCCGCCCAGCCGCAGCTTGCGCGCCAGCCAGGGCAGCGTCGGGCCCTGGACGAGGGTGTAGACGACGACCAGGACGAAGACGATGTTGAAGATGCGGCGGCTGCCCTCGACACCGCTCACCATGGGGATCGTCGCCAGGATGATGGGCACGGCGCCGCGCAGTCCGGCCCAGGACATGAGCGTCTGCTCCTGCCACGGCACCCGGAACGGCGTCAGGCACAGGAAGACGCTCAGGGGCCGCGCCACCATGGTGAGCACCAGCCCGATGACGAGCCCGGGCAGCACGTCGTCGCCGAGTTCGTGCGGGGTGACCAGCAGGCCGAGCAGGACGAACATGCCGATCTGGGCGATCCAGCCGAGCCCGTCGGCGAAGCCGCGGGTGGCGGGCCAGTGCGGCAGCTTGGCGTTGCCCATCGCCATGGAGGCGAGATAGACGGCGAGGAATCCGCTGCCGTGCGCCAGCGAGCCCGCCGCGTAGGCGGTGACGGCGATCGCCATGACCGCGATCGGGTAGAGGCCGGAGGCGGGCAGGGCGACGTGCCGAAGGCCCCAGGAGCCCAGCCAGCCCACCGCGATGCCGATGGCCGCGCCGATGGCCAGCTCCAGGGTTATCTCGCCGATCAGCGCGTACCAGTGGTCGACCGGTCCGGCCTGGGAGAAGGCGACGACGAGGATGACCACCGGGGCGTCGTTGAAGCCGGACTCGGCCTCCAGCGTGCCCGTCACGCGCGTGGGGAGCGGGATCTTGCGCAGCACCGAGAAGACCGCCGCCGCGTCCGTCGAGGACACGACCGCCCCGATGATGAGCGCCTGGCGCCACTCCAGCCCGATCAGGTAGTGCGCGGCCGTCGCCGTGACCCCGACGCTCACCGCGACCCCGGCCAGTGCCAGCGCGGTGGCGGCCGGCAGCGCCGGCTTGATCTCCTTCCACTTCGTGCCGAGGCCGCCCTCGGCCAGGATCACGACCAGGGCCGCGTACCCGATGACCTGGGTCAGTTCGGCGTTGTCGAAGTGGATGTCGCCGATGCCGTCCTGGCCCATGGCGATGCCGATCCCCAGGTACACGAGCAGGCTGGGGAGCCCGCTGCGCGAGGAGATCCGGACCGCTGCCACGGCGACGAGCAGGACGAGCGAGCAGACGAGCAGGAGCTGGTTGAGGTGGTGGACAGTCAGCGGCCGTTCCCTTCCCTGGCTCACCGGCGTACGCGCGTGTGAGCTCATGTACATAGGACACGAAGCGACGTGACTCCGCATCCAAGTACTTCGTTACCTTACCTAACTCTTGACGATTTCTTGACGCTTCGCGAGGCAAGATCGAACGCCCGTCCGCGCCGGTACCCGACTCCGCGTCAAGTCGCGCCGGGCCCTGCGCCTATGGTTGCTCCAGCGCGCAGAGCCTGCGTCACATCCCGGGCGCGCGACGCCGGGCCGGGGATGTGACGCAGGCTCCCCGTCGAAAGCACAGCCCGCCCTGCCGCTCGCGTTAGGACAGCAAGGACAGCGATGCCCCCCACCACCACCGCCTCATCGGGTCAGCAGCCCGGCAAGTCCGGCAGGAAGAAGGGGCGCAGAGGCCGCCTGATCGTTCTCGTCCTCGTACTGGCCATCATCGGTGGCATCGCCTACGGCGGGTACTGGTCGGTGAGCACCGTCCGCGCGTCCCTCCCGCAGACCAAGGGCTCGGTCGAGCTCGAAGGCCTGTCGGGCCCCGTGGACGTCCAGCGCGACAGCTACGGCATCCCGCAGATCTACGCCTCCTCGGACGCGGACCTGTTCATGGCGCAGGGCTACGTGCAGGCGCAGGACCGCTTCTACGAGATGGACGTGCGCCGGCACATGACCTCCGGGCGCCTGTCGGAGATGTTCGGCAAGGGTCAGGTCGACGACGACGAGTTCCTGCGCACGCTCGGCTGGGACCGGGTCGCGAAGAAGGAGTACGACACCAAGCTGTCGGCCTCCACCAAGAAGTACCTCCAGGCGTACGCCAAGGGGGTCAACGCCTACCTCCAGGGCAAGAGCGGCGGGGACATCTCCCTGGAGTACGCGGCGCTCGGCTTCAAGAACGACTACAAGCCCGAGAAGTGGACCCCGGTCGACTCGGTGTCGTGGCTGAAGGCGATGGCCTGGGACCTGCGCAGCAACATGCAGGACGAGATCGACCGCGCCCTGATGACCAGCCGCCTCGGCCCGAAGCAGATCGCCGACCTGTACCCGGACTACCCGTACAGCCGGAACCAGGCCATCGTCCAGGAGGGCCAGTACAACGAGCTGACCGGGACGTTCGAGCAGGACGGGAGCTCGGAGGACAGCGGCCTGTCCGGCACGGGCACCTCGGGCACGGGCACCTCCGGTACCTCCACGAGCGGTTCCACGTCGGGTACCACGGGCACGTCGGCCTCGTCGTCCTCCTCGACCTCGACGTCGGCCTCCTCGGCCCTGCAGAGCCAGCTCTCGGGCCTCTACAAGGTCCTGGACGACGTCCCCACGGCCGTCGGCGTCAACGGCCAGGGCATCGGCTCGAACTCCTGGGTCGTCGCGGGCTCGCACACCATCACCGGCAGCCCGCTGCTGGCCAACGACCCGCACCTGTCGCCCTCGCTGCCGTCCGTCTGGTACCAGATGGGCCTGCACTGCCGGGCCCTCTCCAGCAAGTGCCAGTACGACGTCACCGGCTACACGTTCGCGGGCATGCCCGGCGTGGTCATCGGCCACAACGGGAAGATCGCCTGGGGCATGACCAACTCCGGCGTCGACGTCACCGACCTCTACCTGGAGAAGCTGTCCGGCGACGGCTACCTCTACGACGGCAGGACCAAGCCCTTCACCACGCGTGAGGAGACCATCAAGGTCGCCGGCGGCGAGTCCAAGAAGATCGTCGTCCGTGAGACGAACAACGGCCCCCTGCTGTCCGACCGCTACGACGAACTGGTGAAGGTCGGCAAGAAGGCGACCGTCGACAACGCGGCCCCCGACCGCGGCGACGGCTACGGCGTCGCCCTGCGCTGGACCGCCCTCGACCCCGGCACCTCCATGGACGCCGTGTTCGCGATGGACAAGGCGTCGAACTGGAGCGACTTCCGCGCGGCGGCGGCCATGTTCGACGTGCCCTCGCAGAACCTGGTCTACGCCGACGCCGAGAACATCGGCTACACGCTGCCCGGCCGCATCCCGATCCGCGCCAAAAGCGACACCGGCGCCATCCCGGCCCCGGGCTGGGACCCCAAGTACGCCTGGACCGGCAAGTACATCCCGCAGGACGAGCTGCCCTACGAGTACAACCCCTCGCGCGGCTTCATCGTCACCGCCAACCAGGCCGTCGTCGACAAGGACAAGTACCCGTACACGCTCACCACGGACTGGGGCTACGGCACCCGCAGCCAGCGCATCACCGACCTGATCGAGCAGAAGATCAAGGGCGGCGGCAAGATCTCCACCGACGACATGCGCCAGATGCAGCTCGACAACAGCAGCGAGATCGCCAAGCTGCTCGTGCCCAAGCTGCTCAAGATCGACCTCAAGGACAAGGACGTCCGCCAGGCGCAGGAGCTGCTGGAGGGCTGGGACTACACCCAGGACGCCGACTCGGCGGCGGCCGCCTACTTCAACTCCGTCTGGCGCAACATCCTCAAGCTCGCCTTCGGCAACAAGCTGCCCAAGGAGCTGCGGGTCAAGGGCCAGTGCCTGTGGGTCGACCCGATCGACACCACCGGGCCCGTGGACGAGACGGACAAGGTCCGCGAGTGCGGCCAGCGCGATGCCGACCAGGCGCAGCCCGACGGCGGCGACCGGTGGTTCGAGGTCGTGCGCACCCTCATGAACGACGAGAACAGCGACTGGTGGAAGACCCCCAAGGGCGTCGGCGACCGCCCCGCGGCCACCAACCGCGACGAGCTGTTCAAGCGCGCCATGATCGACGCCCGCTGGGAGCTGACCGCCAAGCTCGGCAAGGACATCGACACCTGGAGCTGGGGCCGGCTGCACCGGCTGTTCCTGAAGAACCAGACCCTGGGCATCGAGGGCCCCGGCTTCCTGAAGTACATGCTCAACCGCGGCCCCTGGAAGCTCAGCGGCGGCGAGGCGACGGTCAACGCGACCGGCTGGAACGCCGCGGGAGGCTACGGCGTGGTCTGGGTGCCGTCGATGCGCATGGTGGTCAACCTCGGCGACCTCGACAAGTCGAAGTGGATCAACCTCACCGGCGCCTCGGGGCACGCCTACAGCGCGCACTACACCGACCAGACCGGCAAGTGGGTCAAGGGCGAACTGCTGGACTGGTCCTTCTCGAAGGACGCCGTAGGCAAGAGCACGAGCGACACACTGGTCCTGAAACCGTGAACCTCCCGCGGTAGACGGGGTCTTCGACGACAGGGGCTCTCCACACGCGTGTGGAGAGCCCCTGTCTCATGCCGGACGGTGGAAGCGACGCACGCCCGAGGGCGTCACCACCGCGTGCACCGGCCGGTCGTGCGCCTCCTCCGGGACATGCGCGACGACCTCGGAGTCGTACAGGAGCACCACCAGCGCCGGTCGGGCCCCCGCCCGCTCCAGACGCGCGAGCACCCGGTCGTACGACCCTCCGCCGCGCCCCAGGCGCATCCCGCGCCCGTCCACCGCCAGCCCGGGCAGCAGCACGACGTCGGCGCCGGTCACGGCGTCCGGGCCCAGACGCTCGCCGGAGGGCTCGAAGAGGGCCATCTTCCCGCCGTGCTGGACCCGCGCGAGAGAGCCCTCGCCCGTGTAGGCGCCCCAGTCCAGATCGTTGTCCGGCAGAAGCGCCGGGAGCAGCACACGCACGCCCCGCTCGCGCAGCGCGTCCAGGAGCACCAGCGTGCCGGGCTCGCTGCCCACCGAGACGTACGCGGCCACCGTGCGCGCACCCGTCAGCTCGGGCAGACCGAGCGCCCTGCGGGCCAGCGTGGCCGCCCCTTCCCGCACGTCATCGGCCGTCAACCTGTTCCTCACCGCCAGGTAGTCTCGCCGCAACGTTCGCTTGTCAGGCTCGGCCGGACGTCCGACGTGACTCAAAGTCTCCACCCGTACCCCTTCAATGCGCTCATATAAGAACTTATTAACCGGAGCCACAGATTCCACGCAAAGGCTCCGGATAGGGTTGCGGACATGACTCAGTCGCACCCTCGGATCAGCAAGGCTGTCATCCCGGCAGCAGGGCTCGGCACCCGCTTCCTGCCGGCAACCAAGGCAACTCCCAAGGAGATGCTGCCGGTCGTCGACAAGCCGGCGATCCAGTACGTGGTCGAGGAGGCCGTCTCGGCGGGCCTCGATGACGTCCTCATGATCACGGGCCGCAACAAGCGCCCACTGGAGGACCACTTCGACCGCAACTACGAGCTCGAGTCCGCCCTCCAGAAGAAGGGCGACCGCAGCCGGCTCGCCAAGGTCCAGGAGTCCAGCGACCTCGCCACCATGCACTACGTCCGCCAGGGCGACCCCCGGGGCCTCGGCCACGCCGTCCTGTGCGCGGCCCCCCACGTCGGCGACGAGCCCTTCGCAGTCCTCCTCGGCGACGACCTGATCGACGCCCGCGACCCGCTGCTCCAGCGGATGATCGAGGTACAGGGGCAGCACGGGGGCAGCGTCATCGCACTGATGGAGGTCGCGCCCGAGCAGATCCACCTCTACGGCTGCGCCGTCGTCGAGGAGACCGAGGACGGCGACGTCGTCAAGGTGAGCGGCCTCGTCGAGAAGCCGGAAGCCGCCGACGCCCCGTCCAACTACGCGGTCATCGGCCGCTACGTCCTCGACCCGCACATCTTCGAGATACTCCGCAAGACCGAGCCGGGCCGCGGCAACGAGATCCAGCTCACCGACGCCCTCCAGCAGCTCGCCCAGGACGAGAAGGTCGGCGGCCCGGTGCACGGCGTCGTCTTCAAGGGCCGCCGCTATGACACCGGAGACCGCGGCGACTATCTGCGTGCCATTGTCAGACTCGCATGCGAACGTGAAGACCTGGGACCGGACTTCCGGACCTGGCTTCGCAGTTTCGTAGCCGAGGAGATGTAGCGAGTTGAGCAGCGCCGCGACCCGTCCCGCCGACCAGGACCACCTCTGGTCGGTGGACGAGCACCTGGAGGACATCCTCGCGACGGTCCGCCCCCTCGAACCCATCGAGCTGCAACTGCTCGACGCCCAGGGCTGCGTCCTGGTCGAGGACATCACGGTCCCGGTGTCCCTGCCTCCGTTCGACAACAGCTCCATGGACGGGTACGCGGTCCGGGTCGCCGACGTGGCGGGCGCGAGCGAGGAGTTCCCGGCCGTCCTGGACGTCGTCGGGGACGTCGCGGCGGGCCACGCCGAACTGCTGCACGTCGGCCCCGGACAGGCCGCCCGCATCATGACCGGCGCCCCGCTGCCGCCCGGCGCCGAGACCGTCGTCCCCGTCGAGTGGACCGACGGAGGCCTCGGCGAGGGCCCGGTGACCCAGATGCGCGCCCGAAGCCTCGCCCCCGAGGGCGCCGAGGGGCAGGTGCACGTGTACCGGCCCGCCGAGGCACGCGCGCACGTGCGCGCCAAGGGCAGCGACGTCCGGGCCGGCGACCGCGCCCTGGACGCCGGCACCGTCCTCGGCCCGCCGCAGATCGCCCTGCTCGCCGCGATCGGCCGCGGCAGCGTCCGCGTGCGCCCACGCCCGCGCGTGGTCGTCATGTCCACCGGCAGCGAACTCGTCCAGCCAGGCGAAAGCCTCGGCAGCGGCCAGATCTACGACTCCAACAGCTTCGCCCTCACCGCGGCCGCCCGGGACGCCGGCGCCATCGCCTACCGCGTGGGCGCCGTCGCCGACGACTCCGAGACCCTGCGCTCCACCATCGAGGACCAGCTCGTCCGCGCCGACCTCATGGTCACCACCGGCGGCGTGAGCGTCGGGGCGTACGACGTCGTCAAGGAGGCGCTGTCGCACGTCGACGACGAGGACGAACCGGGCAGCGGCGTCGACTTCCGCAAGCTCGCCATGCAGCCCGGAAAACCCCAGGGCTTCGGCTCCATCGGCCCCGACCACACCCCGCTGCTGGCCCTGCCCGGCAACCCGGTCTCGTCGTACGTCTCCTTCGAGCTGTTCGTCCGGCCCGCCATCCGCGCCCTCATGGGCCTCGACGACGTCCACCGGCCCACGACCAGGGCGACCCTGACCGCGGACAAGGCGCTGACCTCGCCCAAGGGGCGCCGGCAGTTCCTGCGCGGCACCTGCGCCGACGGCGCGGTCACCCCCGTCGGCGGTGCCGGGTCCCATCTGGTCGCCGCCCTCGCGCGGGCAAACGCGCTGATCGTCGTACCGGAGGACACGGAGTCCGTGGCGCCCGGCACCGAGGTCGAAGTGGTCCTGCTCGGCTGAGCACTCCTGGTTGGCGGTACCGTGTCGCGCACAACAGCCCGGACCGGGAGCGCCGCACAACCATGAGTACGCAGGACCGACTGACCCACATCGACGAAGCGGGCGCCGCCCGCATGGTCGACGTATCCGGCAAGGACGTCACCGCACGCACCGCGCGTGCCAGCGGACGTGTCCTGGTGTCGCCCCGAGTGATCGAGCTGCTGCGCGGTGAGGGCGTTCCCAAGGGCGACGCGCTGGCCACCGCGCGGATCGCGGGCATCATGGGCGCCAAGCGCACCCCGGACCTGATCCCGCTCTGTCACCCGTTGTCGGTGTCCGGTGTGAAACTGGACCTGTCGGTCGCGGACGACGCGGTGGAGATCCTGGCCACCGTGAAGACCACGGACCGCACGGGCGTCGAGATGGAGGCGCTCACCGCGGTCTCCGTCGCCGCGCTCACCGTGATCGACATGGTCAAGGCGGTCGACAAGGGAGCGGTCATCACGGACGTACGGGTCGAGGAGAAGACGGGCGGCAAGTCGGGCGACTGGAGCCGAGGATGACGTACCGGGCTCTAGTGGTCACCGCCTCCAACAGGGCGGCAGCCGGGATCTACGAGGACAAGGGCGGTCCGCTGATCGCCGACGGGCTGAAGCGCTTCGGTTTCACCGTCGACGGACCACAGGTCGTCCCCGACGGCGACCCCGTCGAGGCCGCTCTGCGCGCCGCCGCGGACGCCGGATACGACGTCGTCGTCACCACCGGCGGCACCGGCATCTCGCCCACCGACCGCACCCCCGAGGCGACCCGCGCGGTGATCGACCGCGAGGTGCCGGGCATCGCGGAGGCCATCCGGGCGTTCGGGCGGGAGAAGGTGCCGACCTCAGCGCTGTCCCGGGGCCTGGCCGGGGTGGCGGGACGCACTCTGATCGTCAATCTGCCGGGTTCCAGCGGCGGGGTGAAGGACGGGCTCGCCGTCCTGGAGCCCCTGTTGACGCACGCCGTCGACCAGATCCGCGGCGGCGACCACCCGAGACCCGGCGCCGGCACTGGGGGTGCGAGCTGAACAGCCCGTCATGGCCCGTCGTACTGGCGGACGGCGATGTCGTCCTGAGGCCGATAAGGATGCGCGACCAGCGGATCTGGCGCGAGGTCAACCGGCGCAACCGGGACTGGCTGCGGCCCTGGGAGGCGACCATTCCGCCGCCCACGCCCACCGGGCCGATCGCGCACCGGCCGACCTACCGCCAGATGGTCCGTCACCTGCGGTCCGAGGCGAACGCGGGGCGGATGCTGCCGTTCGTCATCGAGTACCGGGGGCAGCTGGTCGGACAGTTGACGGTCGCCGGGATCACCTGGGGCTCGATGTGCTCGGGACACGTCGGCTACTGGGTGGACCAGTCGGTGGCCGGGCGCGGTGTGATGCCGACCGCCGTGGCGCTTGTCGTGGACCACTGTTTCCGTAGCGTCGGACTGCACCGCATCGAGGTCTGCATTCGCCCCGAGAACGGGCCCAGCCGACGGGTCGTGGAGAAACTCGGATTCCGCGAGGAGGGACTGCGGCCGCGCTATCTCCACATCGACGGGGCCTGGCGCGACCATCTCGTGTTCTCGCTCACCGCGGAAGAGGTGCCCGACGGGTTGCTCAGACGCTGGCAGCGGGCACGCTCCGGCAGTACACCGCACGACAATCCCGCATAGCCGCGAGCGCGGCGGAGAGCGGATCCGGAAGCATGGCTCGGAATTGAATAAGTGTTCGAAAGTGATCGGTGCATGACCGTCTCAGGGCATTGAATTCTCGACTGAGGCGGCCTGCTGATCGGATCGGTCACAAAAAAAGCTCGAAATATCAGCCGGATCGTGCGACACACCGACTCAATTGGCAGATGGCCTCACGCAAACCCCTCTACCGTGTGAGGCGTGAGCAGCAGCGGCCTCATCTACGCAGTCATTGTCGGGGCCTGGGCCGCCTACTTGGTGCCGATGTGGCTCCGTAGGCAGGACGAGCTGAACGAGGCCCGTCCGACGGAACGCTTCAGCACCGCCATCCGGTTGCTCTCCGGACGGGCGGGCATGGAGCGTCGGTACGCCAAGGACCTGCGCGCGCGCTCCGCCGACGAGGGGGAGGGCAGCGCCGACGAACCGGACGCCGCCACCGAGTCGGTGGACGTCCGGGCCTTCGCCATGCCTCCGACCCGTCCGCAGACCCAGGCGACGCACGAACCCGCGCGAGAAGCAGCGCGGGAAGCCGGACGCGGCGAACCGGCGCGCGCGAAAACGAACGCGGCCGCGCCCGAACACGGCGGCGCACCGACCCGCAAGCAGACACCCGCCACCCCGGCGCACGCCCAGGGCCAGGCTCCCGCCCGGCGCACGGCCGCCGCGGAAGCGGCCGCGGCGCGCGCCCGGCGCACCAAGGTGCTCGCACGCCGTCGGCGTACGACGGTGATGCTCTTCCTGGCCTTCACGCTCGGCGCGATCGTCGCCGCCGTGGGAGGGCTCGCCTTCCTGTGGGCGCCCGGCGTGCCCGCCGTCATGCTCAGCGTGTACATCGCGTACCTGCGCTCCCAGGAACACCGCCGCTTCGCCTACCAGATGGACCGGCGCCAGGCCGAGGCCGCCGCGCAGCGACTGCGGGAACGCGCGCGCCAGCCGCGCCGACGCGCCTCCGTCACCACCGGCGTGGACGCCGACGAACCGGACGAGGGACCGGCGCCGGAGACCGATCCCGGGCTCTCGGCACTCGCCGCAGACCGGCGCGCCCTCGTCGAGCAGACCGACCACGCCGAGTGGGTCGACCAGCAGCGCGAGCGCCAGCGCGGACCCGGGCACGGGGACAGCTGGGACCCGGTGCCGGTACCGCTTCCCACATACGTGACCGCGCCGGTCGCACCGCGGGCCACCGCGGACGTGGACCTCGGGGCGCCGGACGCGTGGAGCTCGGCCCGGTCCAGCTCCGCCGCTCCGGAGCAGTCCGGTCAGGACGCGAGGCCCGCCGCCGAGGACGGGGGAGCGGAGGACGGATCCGCAGACGCGGAGGACCAGCCGGCGGCGGACGAGCGAAGCGACGCCCGCCGCGCCGCCTCCGCACGCCGGGCCCGCGAGCGCGGCCGCACGCCGCTCTTCGACCAGTACGAGGAAGGCGACCGGCCACGCGCGGCCAACGAGTGAGCGTCCCTGACCAGCCGGGGAACGGATTTCCAAGCACCCTGATGGGGATGCTAGAGTTTCACTCGTTGCAAGGGCCTGTGGCGCAGTCTGGTAGCGCACCTCGTTCGCATCGAGGGGGTCTGGGGTTCAAATCCCCACAGGTCCACGCATCATGAAGACCCGCTCCTGGGTTCAGGAGCGGGTCTTCTGTCATGTGTGCGGCACCCTCACAGCGCCTTCGCGAAGCAGCGGCTCTCCTCGTGGAAGCGGTAGTACCCGAACTTCACGCAGGGTTCGTAGCCGCTGGACGTGTACAGGGCGATGGCCTCCGGCTGCTTGATGCCGGTCTCCAGGACCATGCGCAGGCGGCCGGCCGCGCGGGCGTCGTCCTCCAGGGCGGCGAGGACGCGGCGGGCGAGACCGCGGCCGCGCATCTCCTCGATCACGTACATGCGCTTGAGCTCGGCGTCGCCGTTCAGGTTGCCCTCGCCGTTGGCGTCCTGGGCGCGCCAGCCGCCCGTGGCGACGGGGCTGTCCCTCTCGTCGTACGCGATCAGGTACACGCCGTTCGGGTGCTCGAAGTCCGTCGGGGCCAGCTCGGTGGCGTCGCCGCCATCGCCGTAGCGGATGTGGTACTCGGCCTGGACCTGGTCGTTGAGCTTCACGGCGTCGGGGTGGTCGAAGGGGACACGGCGGATCAGCATGCCCTCCAGTGTGCCGGTATCGTGCCGGGGTGCTGACTGTGACCTCCGCCAATGTGAACGGGCTGCGTGCCGCCGCGAAGAAAGGCTTCGTGGAGTGGCTCGCGGACACCTCCGCCGACGTGCTCTGCCTGCAGGAGGTGCGCGCCGAGCCGCAGCAGTTGCCTGAAGGCGTCTGCTCGCCCGACGGCTGGCACGTCGTGCACGCGCCCGCAGCCGCCAAGGGCCGCGCCGGTGTCTCCCTCTACACCCGCCGTGAGCCGGACCGTGTCCAGGTCGGCTTCGGGTCGGCGGAGTTCGACACCAGCGGGCGCTACGTCGAGGCCGACCTGCCCGGCGTCACCGTCGCCTCCCTCTACCTGCCCTCCGGCGAGGTCGGGACCGAGCGACAGGACGAGAAGGTGCGCTTCATGGACGAGTTCCTCGTCTACCTGAAGGGCCTGCGTGACCGCGCCGCCGCCGACGGCCGCGAAGTCGTCGTCTGCGGTGACTGGAACATCGCCCACCAGCAGGCCGACCTCAAGAACTGGCGCGCCAACCAGAAGAGTTCCGGGTTCCTGCCCGAGGAGCGGGCGTGGCTGAGCCGGGTGCTCGACGAGACCGACGGCGGGTACGTCGACGTCGTACGGTCGCTGCATCCGGACGTGGAGGGGCCGTACTCGTGGTGGTCGTACCGGGGGCGGGCCTTCGACAACGATTCAGGATGGAGGATCGACTACCAGCTCGCCACGCCCGGTCTCGCCGCCAAGGCGGTCAAGGGGTTCGTGGAGCGGGCGGCCACGCACGCGGAGCGCTGGTCGGACCATGCGCCCGTGACCGTGGTCTACGAGCTCTAGGGCCGCGGCTTCCGCAACCGTCGGTCCAGCGCCAGTGAGAGTTCCGCCTCCACCACGCTCCGGGCGAGGGGGCGCAGGCGTTGGAGGTCGTCCTCTTCTGCGTGGCGCAGGACCAGTTCGGCGAACATCTCCGCCAGGGCGTCGACGTGTTCGCGGACGCGTTTGCCCGCTGCCAGGACCTCCGCGAGGGGGATGCCCTCGCGGACGAGGCTGGAGGAGACGTCCAGGAGGCGGCGGCTGACGTGGACGATCTCGTCGCCGTCGGTGCCGAGGTAGCCGAGGTCCATCGCGGCGGCGAGGTTCTCCGTGGTGACCTCGCCCTCGAAGCGGGCGGCGAGTTCCTCGGGGGTGAGGCGGACCGGCTCCTCCTCCGTGGGGGCCACTCCCAGGACGTCGGCGACGTCCCGGCCGTGGTCGAGCGCCTCGGCGAGTTCCGCGATCCCGCTCAGGGTGTGGCCGCGTTCCAGGAGGGCGGCGATGGTGCGCAGGCGGGCCAGGTGGTGGTCGTCGTACCAGGCGATACGGCCCTCGCGGCGGGGCGGCGGGATCAGCTTGCGTTCGCGGTAGAAGCGCAGGGTGCGCACTGTGATGCCGGCCAGGCGGGCCAGTTCCTCCATGCGGTACTCGCGCTTGTCCGTCACGTCCGCAGCCTATGTTGTACCGCTGGTAACTTTCGCTCCCGCGACCCCTACCCATCGGTACGGAGCTGCTCTACGCTCCCATTGCGCCAGTGTTTACTGGCGGAGTCGGGCACGAGAGGGCATCGGTATGGCCGAACACGAGCATGTGCGGGTGGCGGTGGTCGGGTCCGGGTTCGGTGGGCTGGGCGCCGCCGTACGGCTGCGGCGGGAAGGCGTCACCGACTTCGTCGTCCTGGAGCGGGCCGACAGCGTCGGCGGGACCTGGCGGGACAACAGCTATCCGGGATGCGCCTGTGACGTGCCGTCCCATCTCTACTCGTTCTCCTTCGCGCCGAACCCCGACTGGCCGCGCACCTTCTCCGGGCAGGAGCACATCCGCGCCTACCTGGAGCACGTGACCGACGTCTTCCGGCTGCGCCCGCACATCCGCTTCAACTCCGAGGTGAAGCGGATGACCTGGGATGGCGAGAAGCTGCGGTGGGACATCGAGACGGAGAGCGGTTCGCTGTCCGCCGACTTCGTCGTCTCCGCCACCGGGCCGCTCTCCGACCCGAAGATCCCGGACATCCCCGGGCTGGACTCCTTCCCGGGCAAGGTCTTCCACTCCGCCCGCTGGGACCACGACTACGACCTGCGCGGCAAGCGGGTCGCGATGGTGGGGACGGGGGCCTCGGCCATCCAGATCGTGCCGACCGTCCAGCCGCTCGCCCGGAAGGTCACCCTGTTCCAGCGCACCCCGCCCTGGGTGATGCCCCGTATGGACCGGGCGATCAGCGGCGCCGAGCGCTGGCTGCACCGGCAGCTGCCCTTCACCACGCAGGCCCGGCGCGGACTGCTGTGGGGCATCAGGGAGTTGCAGGTCCAGGCGTTCACCAAGCGGCCGGGTGAGCTGGGTGCCGTCGAGCAACTGGCCAAGCGGAACATGGCCCGTGCCATCAAGGACCCGGCGCTGCGCGCCAAGCTCACCCCCGACTACCGCATCGGCTGCAAGCGGATCCTGCTGAGCAGTACGTACTATCCGGCGCTGGCCCAGCCCAACGTGGACGTGGTCGCGAGCGGGCTCAGCCGCGTCGAGGGGTCGACGCTCGTCGCCGCCGACGGTACCGAGGCCGAGGCCGACGCGATCGTCTTCGGTACGGGCTTCCACGTCACCGACATGCCGATCGCCGACCGGGTCGTGGGCGCGGACGGGCGGACGCTCGCCGAGGCGTGGAAGGGCGGGATGGAGGCGCTGCGCGGTGCCTCCGCGGCCGGCTTCCCCAACTGGATGACCGTCATCGGGCCCAACACCGGGCTCGGGAACTCCTCGATGATCCTCATGATCGAGGCCCAGTTGAACTACCTGGCCGACTTCGTCCGGCAGCTCGACGTCCTCGGCGGGCGGGTCGCCCTCGACGCGCGTCCCCCGGCCGTGCGGGCCTGGAACGACCGGGTGCAGGAGCGCATGAAGCGCACGGTGTGGAGCACCGGCGGCTGCACCAGCTGGTACCTGGACGCGAACGGCCGCAACAGCACGATCTGGCCCGGTACGACGACCGAGTTCCGGCGCGCGACACGGCGGGTGGACCTCGCGGAGTACGAGGTGCTGCGGGTGTCGGCTGAGGCGTTGGCAGAGGCATCGGCAGAGGTGCCGGCAGTGGCCTCGGCGGACGCGGAGGTGACCGCCGTATGAGCCGTACAAGCGGAATGAGTCCTGTGAGCCGTCCGAGCCGTCCGAGCCGTCGTTCGATGCACGTCGATTCCGGGCCGTACGCCCCGCCCGTCCCGGTGCGTGAACTCACCGTGCTCTCCGCCGACGGCGCCCGCCTGCACGTGGAGGTGCACGGGCCCGAGGGCGCGCCCCCGGTCGTCCTCGCCCACGGCTGGACCTGCTCCACCGCGTTCTGGGCCGCCCAGATCCGCGAACTCGCCGTCGACCACCGGGTCATCGCGTACGACCAGCGCGGCCACGGACGCAGTCCGGCGAGCCCGGTGTGCAGTGCGGACCTGCTCGCCGACGACCTCGAAGCCGTACTGGAGGCGAGCCTTGCGGCGGACGAGAAGGCGGTGATCGCCGGTCATTCCATGGGCGGGATGACGGTGATGGCCGCGGCCGGGCGCCCGGGGTTCCACAAGCGTGCGGCGGCCGTCCTGCTGTGCAGCACCGGTTCGTCGCGGCTGGTCGCCGAGTCGACCGTGGTGCCGATCCGGGCCGGACGGGCGCGCACCTGGCTGACCCGGCACGTCCTCGGGGCGCGGGCGCCGCTCGGGCCGGTGACGCCGCTCGCCCGGCGCATCCTCAAGTACGGGACGATGGGCCCCGGTTCGGCCCCGCACATGGTCGAGGCGTGCGCGCGGATCGTGCACGCCTGTCCGCGCAAGGTGCGGTACGCCTGGTCGCAGGTGCTGGATCTGCTCGATCTGGATCACGGCGTACGGCAGCTCACCGTGCCGACGGCCGTCGTCGTCGGTACGGCGGACCGGCTCACCCCGCCCGTGCACGCACACCAGTTGGCCGCCGCGTTGCCGAACTGCCTCGGGGTGACCGAACTGCCAGGCCTCGGCCACATGACGCCCGTCGAGGCGCCCGACCTGGTCACCGCACGGATCCGGGAACTCGTCACCACCTACATCCAGGTCAAGGAGGGCGCATGAGCAGGGTCGGACTCGAAGGACAGGTCGCGGTCGTCACCGGAGCCGCGCGGGGAGTCGGGGAGTTGCTCGCCCGCAAGCTGTCCGCGCGCGGGGCGAAGGTCGCGCTGGTCGGGCTGGAGCCGGACGCGCTCAAGCAGCTCTCCGAGCGGCTGCACGGCGACAGCGACCACTGGTACGCCGATGTCACCGACCACGAGGCGATGACCCGGGTGGCGCGGGAGGTCAAGGAGCGGTTCGGGAAGGTCGACATCGTCGTCGCCAACGCCGGTGTCGCCACCGGCGGGCCCTTCGTCGACTCCGATCCGCAGGCGTGGCGGCGGGTGATCGAGGTCAACCTCGTCGGATCGGCCGTCACCGCACGGGCGTTCCTGCCGGTGCTGATGGAGAGCCGGGGGTATCTGCTGCAGATCGCCTCCCTCGCGGCGATCACCCCGGCGCCGATGATGACGGCGTATTGCGCGTCCAAGGCCGGCGTGGAGGCGTTCGCGCACAGTCTGCGGGCCGAGGTCGGGCATAGGGGAGTACGGGTCGGGGTCGGGTATCTGTCGTGGACCGACACGGACATGGTGCGCGGGGCGGATCAGGACGAGGTCATGCGGGAGCTGCGGCAGCGGCTGCCGTGGCCGGCCAACAAGACGTACCCGCTGGGTCCCGCGGTGGAGCGGATCGTGGCCGGGATCGAGCGGCGGTCGAGCCATGTGTACGGGCAGGGGTGGCTGCGCGGGATGCAGGGGGTTCGCGGGTACCTGCCGGGGCTCATCGGGACGGTCGGGCAGCGGGAGATGCGGCGGTTCGGGGCACGGTTGGAGGGCATGCGGGTGGGGCTCGTCGGTGCAGGTGGGGCGGCCGATGAGGAGGAGCGCGCTACGCACCGTAACTGATCGAAATGCGTTCTTTGTCCGGGCGTGTGAATCTGGTCGAGGCCCCGGCCAGGGGCTCTTCCCCTCACCCCCACGGGAGTGAACCCACATGGGTATGAAGGACCAGTTCCAGGACAAGTCCGAGCAGTGGCAGCAGCAGGCCAAGCAGAAGGCCCAGGAGGGCAAGGAGCAGGCCCAGCGGGGTCGCCGCGGCGAGCAGGACGGTGAGCGCGTGCGCGATGAGGAGACCGAGCGTCTCCAGCGCGAGGAGCAGGAGCGGATGGACCCCGACTACGACATGTAGTCACGTCACTGCTTGAAGCGTGGGGTGCCCTCTCTTTGTTGGGAGGGTGCCCTGCGTTTTTGTGTGGTGGCACGGGTGGGTTGTCGGGTGCGGGCCGGTGGGGGCTTGTCGCGCAGTTCCCCGCGCCCCTAAAAGCAAGGCCCCGTGCCTCTAGCAGCGAGCCCCCGCGCCCATGAGTAAAGGCCCCTGCACCCCTGGCAGCAAGCTCCCGTGCCCTTGAAAGCAAGGCCCTGCACCGCTGGCAGCAAGCTCCCGTGCCCTTGCGAGCAAAGCCCCCGCGCCCCTGGCAGCGAGCCCCCGCGCTCTTGCGAGCAAAGCCCCCGCGCCCCTGGCAGCGAGCCCCCGTGACCTTGAAAGCAAGGCCCCGCACCCCCCGAAAGCAAAGCCCCCGCACCCCTGAAAGCAGAGCCCCGTGCCCCTTCTCAAGGTCGTGGGGGCAGCTTCGGTCTTGATCTGTCCGGTACGTCTCGGTAGTCCGGTGGGGTGGCCGGGGGGTTTGTCTCCAGCAGGGTCAGTGCGAGCTGTACCGCGTCGTCCAGTTGGGCGTGGCGGCCCTCTGCCCAGTCCAGTGGGGTGCGGAGGATCTCCAGGTCGGGGGTGACTCCCTGGTTCTCGATGGACCAGCCGTACGCGTCGAACCAGGCCGCGTTCATCGGGACCGTGATCACCGTGCCGTCGCCGAGCTGGTGGCGGCCGGTCATGCCGACCACTCCACCCCAGGTGCGCTGGCCCACCACCGGTCCGAGCTTCAGGAGTTTGAAGGCCGCCGTGATCATGTCGCCGTCGGAGGAGGTCGCCTCGTCGGCCAGCGCGACGACCGGACCGCGCGGGGCGTTCGAGGCGTACGACACGGGCTGGGCGTTTCTCGTCAGGTCCCAGCCGAGGATGGTGCGGGTGAGTTTCTCCACGACCAGTTCGCTGATGTGGCCGCCCGCGTTGCCGCGTACGTCGACGATCAGGGCGGGGCGGGAGACCTCCATCCGCAGGTCCCTGTTGAACTGGGCCCAGCCCGAGCCGCCCATGTCGGGGATGTGCAGGTAGCCGCAGCGGCCGCCGCTCAACTCCCGTACGACAGCCCGGCGTTTGGCCACCCAGTCCTGGTAGCGCAGGGGGCGTTCGTCGAGGAGGGGGACCACCGCGACCCGGCGGGACCTGCCCTCGCCCCCGGACGGCGTGAACGTCAGCTCCACCGTCGTACCGCCCGCCGCCGCGAGCAGGGGATACGGGCCGGCGACCGGGTCGACCGGGCGGCCGTCCACGTGGGTGAGGACCGCGTCCTCGCGGATGCCGGTGCCGGCGAGCGGGGAGCGTGCCTTGGAGTCCGAGGAGTCGCCGGGGAGGATCCGCCGGACCCGCCAGCCACCGTCCCGGAGAACGAAGTTGGCGCCCAGCAGGCCCTGGCGGCGCTGGTAGTGGGGCGGGCCCTCGTTGCGGCGGGCGGCGGTGACGTAGGCGTGCGAGGTGCCGAGTTCGCCGAGCACCTCGCGCAGGAGGTCCGCGAACTCGTCGGGGGAGGCGACCCGTTCGACCAGGGGGCGGTACTGGTCGAGCACCGCGTCCCAGTCGATGCCGCACATCCCCGGCTCCCAGAAGTGCGCCCGGATCAGCCGGCCCGCCTCCTCGTACGACTGGCGCCACTCGGCGGGCGGGTCGACCTCGTGCAGGATGCGGCGGAGGTCGATCCAGACGGTCGAGTCGCCGTCGCCGGACTCCGTGGCGGGGGTCGCGCGCAGCTCGCCCTCGTCCACCACGACCAGCCTCGAACCGTCGCCGCTGACCGCGAACCAGTCCAGGTGCTCGACGAGTTCGGACTTCTTCGCCTTGCCGATGGCGAAGTGTTCGAGGGTCGGGCGCTCGGAGGTGTCGTCCGGGTTCACGAAGGTCTCGCCCAGCGCGCCCGAGATCGGCCAGCGCAGCCAGACCAGGCCGCCGCCGGCGACCGGGTGCAGCGCCGAGTACTTGGAGGCGGGGACCGGGAAGGGCGTCACCCGGCTCTCCAGCCCTTCGGTCTCGACCGTCACCGTCCCGCCGTCGCCGCCCTCGCCGCTCTCGTCCTCAACGGGGTCCAGGCCGCCTGCGGCCGGGCGGCCCTCCGGGTTCAGGGCGAACGGGGAGGGCGTCGCGGAGGACAGCGGGACCAGGTAGGGGCGGCAGCCGAGCGGAAAGGACAGGTCGCCGGTGTGGACGTCGTAGACCGGGTCGAAGCCCCGCCAGGAGAGGAACGCCAGATAGCGGCCGTCCTTGGTGAAGACCGGGTTCTCGTCCTCGAAGCGGCCGTTGGTGACGTCGACGATCAGCCGGTCCCCTCCGCCCTTCGGGGAAATACGGGCCATCTTGATCTGGCGCAGCGATCGCCCGATGCCCGGGTGCGACCACGTCAGCCAGGAGCCGTCCGGGGAGAAGGCCAGGTCTCGGACCGGGCCGTTGACGGAGCGGATGAGCTCGGTGACCCCGCCGTCGGCACCGTCCGTGCCCGTGGCGTCGGGGGCGTCGGCGGCGTCGCCGGACACGGTGATGAGCAGCACGCGGCCGTCGTGCGAGGCGATGGCCAGGCGCTCGCCCCGCGGGTCGGAGACCAGTTCCAGCACCCGGCCCAGCTCGCCCGAGGCCAGGCGTCGTGGCTCGCGGTCACCGGTCGCCCGGGGCAGATAGGCGATCTCGACGGCGTCCTCGCCCTCGGCGTCCGTGACGTACGCGACCTGTCCGCCCGAGCCGAGCATCTCCGGGAGCCGGACCCGTACCCCCGGCGTGTCCGTGATGGTGCGGGCCGGGCCGTCCCGGTGGGTCAGCCAGTACAGGCTGCCGCGGACGACGACGGCGCTCGCGCGGCCCGTCTCGTCCACCGAGATGCCGTCCACGTGCTGGGCGGCCGGTACCTGGTAGGTACGGCGGCCCGCGCGCGGCCCGCTAAGCCGTACGTCGAGTCTGCGCGGCTCGGCGCGGGAGAGGTCGTCGACGATCCAGAGGTCACCGGCGCACTGGTACACCACCCGGGTGCCGTCGCTCGCCGCGTGCCGGGCGTAGAAGGCGTCGTGGTCGGTGTGGCGGCGCAGGTCGGAACCGTCGTGGGCGCAGGAGTAGAGGTTGCCGACGCCCTCGTGGTCGGAGAGGAAGGCGATCCGGTCGCCGACGAACATGGGGGAGTGGAGGTGGCCGCCGAGGTCGGGGAGCAGGCGTTCGCCGTGCAGCCAGAGGCGGCCCGTCGCGCCGCCCCGGTAGCGCTTCCAGGCGGCGGGTTCGTGCGGCGGGGTGCCCGTCAGCAGCAGTGTCCTCCGGTCGGCGACCTGGATGTCCGAGACCGGACCCCAGGGGAGTTTGCGGCCGGGGGAGCCGTCCGTGGGGACCTTGTACGCCCAGGTGAAGTAGGAGAAGGGCTCGCCGTGGGAGGCGACGGCGAGGATCTCGCCGTTCGGGGTCCAGCCGGTCACCTGGGTGTCGGTCGAGCCCCAGTAGGTGAGCCGCCGGCCCGGTCCGCCGTCCACGTCCGCCAGATGGATCTCGGGCACGAGACTGCGCCAGCTCGTGTAGGCGATACGGCGGCCGTCGGGCGAGAAGCGGGGGTGGCCGGTCTTGGTCCGGTCGACGGTCAGGCGCCAGGCACGGCCCGGTCCGTCGAGAGGGGCCAGCCAGAGGTCGTCCTCGGCGACGAAGCACAGCAGGTCGCCGCTCAGGTGCGGAAGGCGCAGATAGCTCACCTTCCCATGCTTTTCCGGGGGATGGACCGGAGCAACTTGTGAAAAACCGGCCGAGCGCGATCCTCGGTGACCCACAACACGAACGAAACAGTTTCGTTTCGCTTCGAGGTGCGCTACATTCGTGTCGTACGAAACCGTGTCGTTCAAGGCACCGGAGCGGAAGGGTGAGTGACATGACCGAGGTGACAACCACGCGTCGCAGTCGGATCACCCCCGAGCGCGAGGCCGAACTGTACGGGGCCGTCATCGAACTGCTCCGTGAGGTCGGCTACGACGCCCTCACCATGGACGCCGTCGCGGCCCGCACCCGTTCCAGCAAGGCCACGCTCTACCGCCAGTGGGGCGGCAAGGCCGAGCTGGTGGCGAGGGCGGTGCGGCACACCAAGCCGGGCGGTATCGGTCTCGGCGAGATCGACACCGGGTCGCTCAAGGGCGACCTGCACGCGCTGACGATGCGCTCGGACGACTGCACGATGGAGCAGAACTCCGCGCTCATGCGGGGTCTGGCCATGGCGGTCCACAGCAACCCGGATCTCCTGACCGCGTTCCGCGCGTACCTCATCGAACCCGAGATGGCGGAGTTCCGCCGAGTGGTGCAGCGGGCGATCGACCGGGGCGAGGTGCGCCCCGACAACCCGTCGATCGAGTTCATGATGCACATGATGCTGGGCGGGTTCGCCGCCCGCACCATGATCGACGAGCTGCCGCCGACCCAGGAGTTCCTCCTTTCGTACATCGACGCCGTGGTCCTCCCCGCCCTCGGCGTTCCGACCGACTGACCGACCCTCCCCGCAAGTCCTTCACCTGACGTACCCGCTCATGTCGTCGGGCCGATCACCCCTGCCACCCACCGGGTTGATCAACCCTGTTCCGAAACACCTCACGACCTGACCGGGAGTACGCCTTCGTGGCCACGTTCCTCTACAAACTCGGCCGGCTCGCCTTCCGGCGACGGCACTTCGTCGCCCTCATATGGGTGGCCCTGCTGATGCTCGCGGGCATCGGCGCGGCCACCGCCCCCGCCGCCGGATCCACCTCCTTCTCCATCCCGGGGACCGAGGCCCAGAAGGCCTTCGACCTGCTGGAACAGCGCTTCCCGGGAGCCAGCGCCGACGGCGCCACCGGACGCATGGTCTTCAAGGCGCCCAAGGGCGAGAAGATGACGGACGCCGCCAACAAGGCGACCGTCGCCAAGACCGTCAGGGAACTGGGCGACGGCTCCGAGGTCGTCTCCGTCACCGACCCCTTCACCACGAACGCGGTGAGCAAGGACGGCACGGTCGCCTACGCGTCGGTGCGCTACGACGCTCCCACCATGGAACTCAAGGACGCCACCCGGGACGCCCTGGAGAAGTCGGCCGACGAGGCCCGGGACACCGGACTTACCGTCGACGTCGGCGGTGACGTGCTCCAGGCCCAGCCGGAGGCGGGAGGGATCGGTGAGGCCATCGGTCTCGCCCTCGCCGCGGTCGTCCTGGTCATCACCCTGGGCTCACTGGTCGCGGCCGGGCTTCCGCTGCTGACGGCGATCATCGGCGTCGCGATCGGCGTCTCCACCATCGCCGTCCTCGCCAACGCGCTCGACCTCGGCGACAACACCTCCACGCTCGCGGGGATGATCGGCCTCGCGGTCGGCATCGACTACGCGCTGTTCATCGTCTCCCGCTACCGCGGCGAGCTGGCCGCGGGCCGGGACCGGGAGGAGGCGGTCGGCCGGGCCACCGGCACCGCCGGGTCCGCGGTGGTCTTCGCCGGCCTCACGGTCGTGATCGCGCTGGCCGGACTCTCGGTCGTCGGCGTGCCGATGCTGACCAAGATGGGCCTCGCCGCGGCGGGCACGGTCGTGATCGCCGTCCTCATCGCGCTGACCATGATCCCGGCGCTGCTCGGCTACACCGGCCGCATGGTGCGCCCGGCGGGCGAGAAGCGCAAGAAGTCCCTTGAGGAGGAGCCCTCGAAGCCCAACCTCGGCGTCCGCTGGGCGAGCTTCGTCATCCGCCGCCCGGTCGCCGTGCTGCTGCTCGGCGTGGTCGGCCTGGGCGCGATCGCCCTGCCGGTCAGCCAGTTGGAACTGGGCCTGCCCGACGACGGTTCGCAGCCGACGTCCACGACCCAGCGCCGCGCCTACGACCTGCTCTCGGACGGCTTCGGCCCCGGCTTCAACGGTCCCCTGATGATCGTGGTCGACGCCAAGGGCAGCGACGACCCCAAGGCCGCGGCCGCCACGGTGGCCGACGGGATCAAGGGGCTCAAGGACGTCGTGACGGTCACCCCGGCGACCTTCAACAAGGCGGGCGACACCGCGACCATCACGGTCGTCCCCCAGTCCAAGCCGTCCTCGGTCCGGACCCAGGACCTGGTGCACGCCATCCGTGACGAGGTCGCGTCCAAGTCGGACGCCGACGTCCTGGTCACCGGCACCACCGCGATGAACATCGACTTCTCGCAGAAGCTCACGGACGCCCTGATCCCGTACCTGGCCCTGGTCGTCGGCCTCGCCTTCCTCCTCCTGATCGTGGTCTTCCGCTCGATCCTGGTCCCGCTGAAGGCGGCCCTCGGCTTCCTTCTCTCGGTACTCGCCGCGCTCGGCGCCGTGGTCGCGGTCTTCCAGTGGGGCTGGCTCGGCGGACTGCTCGGCGTCGAGGAGACCGGCCCGATCATGTCGATGATGCCGATCTTCATGGTGGGCGTGGTCTTCGGCCTCGCGATGGACTACGAGGTGTTCCTCGTGACCCGCGTGCGCGAGGCGTACGTCCACGGCGAGTCCCCGAGCCAGGCCATCGTGACCGGGTTCCGGCACAGCGCCCGGGTCGTGGTCGCCGCCGCGGTCATCATGATGGCCGTCTTCGGAGGCTTCATCAGCTCCGGCGAGTCGATGATCAAGATGATCGGCTTCGGCCTCGCGATCGCCGTCTTCTTCGACGCCTTCGTCGTCCGCATGGCGATCGTCCCTGCGGTGCTGGCGCTGCTCGGCAGCCGTGCCTGGTGGCTGCCGAAGTGGCTGGACCGCGCGCTGCCCAACGTCGACGTCGAGGGCGAGGGCCTGCGCGCCCCGGCCGAGAAGGACACGGATCCGGACCAGGACCGGGAACTGGTCCGCGTCTGACGCACGCGGTGTGAGGGAGTCGGCCGGTGAGGGGTGCGGGTGCCCTCACCGGCCTTCTGGTGCCGTGCCGCGCCCGAGATACGTGACCGGCCCGGCATCCGGTACGACGATCTCGTGGAAGCCGAGACGGTCGTAGAAGGCACGGGCGGGGATGTTGGCGCTCACCATCGACAGGTGTACGGCGGCCACGCCCCGCTCGTGCAGGGCGCGCAGGAACGCCTCCATGAGCGCCCGGCCGTACCCGCGCCCCTGCCACTGCGGGAGCAGGTCGATGTGCAAGTGGGCGGGATACGCGGCGACTTCGGACACGAGCATCCGCTCGGGGCGGTGCAGCAGTGCGACGATCTCCTCGTCCGGCGTGCGCGGCTCGCCCTCGGGCTCCGGATAGCGGCCGGCCACGAGGGGCAGCCACTTCGCGCGGTAGTCCTGGACGAACCGGGGCGTGTCGGCGGTGCCGAGGACGTACCCGACGGCCCGTCCCTCCCCGTCGTCCAGGACGAAGGCCAGCTCCGGTTCGAGATGGACGTACGGCGCCGCGAAGGCCGCGGTGAAGACGCTCGGGTCGGTGTAGTGCGGCCGGCTGTCCCGGCCCACGTGCGCGGTACGGACGCAGATGTCGCCGAGCGCTTCGCGGTCCTCGGGGCGGTAGGGGCGTACGGCGGGAGACGGGGCGGGCTCTGGGGTCATCGCAGCATCCTGCACGACGGGGGACGGCGGCGGCACGCCTCGGGTGCCGGGCGTGCCGACATCGCGCCCGCCCACGGCGGAGGAAACATGTGCCGGCCGGAATTCGTTTCGTGACGTCTGTATCCGGCAGCTAACCTGCCGGGCATGACGTCTTCCGAGTCCGGAGCCCACCCCCGTTTCGCCGAAACCCTCCGTGAGCTGGGCCTCGACGAGGTCACCGCGCGGGTCCGCCGCTTCCCCGACGCCACCCGTACCGCCGCCGAGGCCGCCGCCGCGATCGGGTGCGAGCTGAGTCAGATCTGCAAGTCGCTGATCTTCGCTGCCGACGGGGTGCCCGTGCTGGTGCTGATGGACGGGGCCTCGTGCGTCGACCTCGAACGGGTCCGGGAGGAACTCGGCGCCGAGAAGGTCACACGGGCCAAGGCGGACGTCGTCCGGGAGGCGACCGGGTACGCCATCGGGGGTGTGCCGCCGTTCGGGCACCGCACGAGGACCCGGGTGCTCGCGGACCGTTCGCTGCTCGACCACGACATCGTGTGGGCCGCGGCGGGCAATCCGCACGCCGTGTTCCCGATGCCGCCCAAGGATCTCGTGGCCCACGCCGGCGCCACCCTGGTGGACGTCCGAGACCACACCCCGTGACCCCGCTCGTCACCGCGGCCGTCCTGTTCGCCGCGGTCACGCACGCCAGTTGGAATGCGATCGCGCACCGGATCACCGACAAGCTGGTCGGGTTCACGCTGATCGCGGGCGGGGGGATGCTGATCGGCCTGGCGTTCATGCCGTTCGTGCCCGTACCGGCATCGGGAGCGTGGCCGTATCTGTTCGCCTCGGCGTTCATCCACCTCGTGTACTACGTCCTGCTGATGAAGTCCTTCCGGCTCGGCGACTTCGGGCAGGCCTACCCGATCGCGCGCGGCACCGCGCCCCTGGTCGTGACGCTGCTCGCCGCACTCTTCGCCCATGAGGTGCCGAACGGCTGGGCGGCCGCCGGAATCGCCGTGTCCTGCGCGGGACTCACCGGCGTCGCCCTGTGGGGGCTGCGGGGGCGCAGGCCCAACTGGGCGGCCATCGGGGCCGCGTTGGCGACCGGGCTGAGCATCGCCGCGTACACGGTCGTCGACGGCCTCGGCGTGCGTGCCTCCGGCTCCTCGCTCGGGTACATCGCCTGGCTGATGGCGATGGAGGGCCTGGCGATCCCGGCGTACGCCCTCTGGCGGTGGCGCGGGCAGTTCATCCCCGTCCTACGGCCCTACGCGGGCGTCGGTCTGCTCGGCGCCGCCCTGTCCGTCACCGCGTACGGGCTCGTCCTGTGGGCCCAGACCAAGGCGGAACTCGCCCCGATCGCGGCGCTGCGCGAGTCCTCGATCATCGTCGGCGCGGCCATCGGCGCCGTCTTCTTCAAGGAGCGGTTCGGGGCGCCGAGGATCGCGGCGGCCGGGCTGCTCGTGGTGGGCATCGGGCTGATGCTGCACGCCGGGTGAGGCGGTTCCCGTACGTCACGCTCGCTCTCATGGCCGCCCCGCTGCACGTCCTCCCGGCTGTTGGCCGACGGTGAGCGCCCAGCGGACGCCGGACGGAGCTGTGACCGTCACCGTGCCGTGCGATCGGGGGCTTGGCAGGTCCATCTCGTTCATGATGCTGCTGGTCTCCTCCTTCACGCAGGTGAGGGGGAAGCTCAGCCCGACCGGTTTCACGGAGACGGTCAGTGTTCCGTCTCCCTGGCAGTTCACGAGGATCGACAGGAGGCCGGCCTTCAACCCGCCCGGAATGTCGATCTCTTGCTGCCCCGGGCGTTCGCCTTCTCGATGAGGGCCTTGCCGCCCGGGTAGGCCGGGGCCTTCGTCACGGACTCGCCCGGGACGTGTTGGACACGGTCGAAGGCCGACGACCTCGTAGGGGAGGGGGCGGAAGGGGACGGCGGGGTCCCGGTGCCGCCTTGGCCACCGGCGCAGCCCGCCAGGGCGGCCGCTGCCGCCAATCCCCCCGCTGCTGCCGTGAGCGCTCTCAGCGGGAGCGACAGCTTGAGCATGTGACTCTCACCCGTGTCTTTCGTCGTGGCGGGCAGGCGGGATGTGAGCCTATGGCGCGGCCGGAGGTCAGCGGGAGTTCCGCTGATCTCCTGAGCGAGATCTGAGGGTGCTGCGGCTTCTGCCGGTCGCCGTCCTCCCGCGCGCTCGCGTCAAGCGCTCCCCAAACCCCGATCAAAAGGTCCCAGTGGGCGCTGAAGAAGGGACTCGAGGGACTCATGGACACACGCCCCGCAGTCCGGGCCCGCGGGATCGCCAAGTGCTTCGGTGACGTGGTGGCACTCGCCGGCGTCGACCTGGAGGTGACGCGGGGCCGGATCCACGGCCTGGTCGGCCCGAACGGCCCTACCTGCCCTCCGCGGAGTCCGACGGCTGAGCCGGCCTGACCCCTCCCGGCCTCCGGGACCCCGTGACCGGACGCCGGGAGGACACGGGGTCACAGGGTCGCCCGTACCGCCCGCACCAGCGCCTGTGCTCGCGGGTCCGCCGTGACCGTCTTGCGGAAGCCGTTGGTGACATAGCCGAAGGCGATGCCCGTGTCCGGGTCGGCGAAGCCGAGGGAGCCGCCGCGGCCGGGGTGCCCGAAGGAGCCGGGGCCGAGCAGCGGGGACGCGCTGCCGTGCAGCATGTACCCCGGGCCGAAGCGGGTGTTGACGACCAGTACGCGATCGGGGCCCGCCGACTCCTCGGTGCGGGCCGCCTCCACGGTGGCCGGGGTGAACAGCCGCACGCCGCCGTCGACGTCACCGATCAGCGCCGCGTAGATCCGGGCCAGGCCGTCGGCCGTCGCGATCCCGTTGGTCGCGGGCAGGGCGCTCGCCCGGTACGCCGGATCGTTCTGGTCGGGGAAGGGGGTGATCGCGGCGAAGGCGCGGCGGGTGAGGGAGCCGGGATCCGCGTAGGCCTCGGTGACGGACCGCTTGGGGCGGGCGTGCAGGGCGCCGGTCGGCTCCGGCGTCTCGATCCGGCCGACCCGTCCCGCCCGCCCGGCTGCCTTCTCCGCCTCCGGCAGCCCGAGCCAGAACCCGGCCCCGAGCGGCCCGGCGATCTCCCGCGCGATCCACGCGCCGGCGCCGAGCCCGGTCACCCTGCGCACCAGTTCGTCCAGCATCCAGCCGTACGTCAGCGCGTGGTACCCGTGGTCCGTGCCCGGCTCCCAGACCGGCGTCTGCGCGGCGACCGCCTCGGGGCCCTTCACTGGGTCCAGGGCCTCCTGCGGGGTGAGCGGCCGGTCCAGCACCGGCAGTCCGGCCCGGTGGCCCAGCACATGCCGGACCAGGACCCGCTCCTTGCCGCGTGCCTTGAACTCGGGCCAGTACTCGGCCACCGGCGCGTCCAGGTCCAGCAGCCCCCGCTGGCGCAGCAGCAGGGGTACGGCGGCGGCGACGCCCTTGGTCGCCGAGCGCACGAGCTGCGCGGTGCCGCGCTGCCAGGGCTCGGTGCCGTCGACGTCCCTGGTGCCGGCCCACAGGTCGACGACCCTGCGCCCGTCCCGGTACACGGCGACCGCCGCGCCCCGGTCCCCGAGCGCCTCGAAGTTCCGCGCGAACGCGTCCCTGACCGGTTCGAAGCCCTCGGCGACGGTGCCGTTCACGTCCACGTCCGTGCTCCTCCTGCGTGCGGGTGTCTCCCTCTCACCCAAGCAGGATCGTCACGTCGATGTTCCCCCGGGTCGCGTTCGAGTACGGGCAGACCTCGTGGGCCGCGTCCACCAGCTTCGCCGCGATGCCCGCGTCGAGGATCGGGAGGGAGACGCTCAGGGCGACGGCGAGGCCGTAGCCGCGGTGCCTGTTGGGGCCGATGCCGACCTTCGCGGCGACGGTGGAGCCGCTCAGGTCGTAGCCCATGCGGTTGCCGACGAGGATCAGCGCGTTGTGGAAGCAGGAGCTGTATCCGGCGGCGAACAGCTGCTCCGGATTGGTGCCGTTGCCGTCCCCGCCGAGCGCCGGTGGCATGGCGACCTTCAGCTCGATCTGGCCGTCCTGACTGGTGACGTAGCCGTTGCGGCCGCCGTGCGCGGTGGCCTCGGCGACGTACATGATCTTCGTCGGACGGGTGTCGACGGCTGTGTCGACGGCGGTGTCGTCACTCATGGCTGGCCCCCCAAGGAACAAGTGCGCGCAAGTACATCGTGCACAAGGTACCGGCCGGTAGGTGAGGGCTGGACTACCAGGGGGTGGCAACCTCGGGTAACAGGAGGTCAGCGAGGGCGCTCGGAAGCCTCGTTCGCTCTCTCAGCGAGCCCCCACAACTCCTGGCGCAACCTCGCGATCTCCTCGGAGTCGAGCCCCGTCGCGGACAGGAGAGCGCCGGGGACGCGGGCCGCGCGCTCCCGGAGTTCCTCCGCGCGCTCCGTGCACGCCACGAGAACCGAGCGCTCGTCGGCCGCCGCGCGCTCCCGGCGTACCAGCCCCGCGCCCTCCAGCCGCTTGAGCAACGGCGACACCGTGCCGTAGTCCAGCCGCAGCGCTCCCGCCAGCTCCTTCACGGTGGTCTCCCCGCGTTCCCACAGCACCAGCAGCACCAGGTACTGCGGATAGGTGACCCCGAGCTCGTCGAGGAGCGGCCGGTACGCGGCCGTCACCGCGCGCTGGGCGGCGTACAGCGCGAAGCACAACTGGTCGTCAAGGAGCAGCGACCCGGCGTCCTCTTCGTTCGTCACGCGCCCATTGTCACGGACCGCGGATCGAATCCGAAGGGCAGCTCCAGCCGGTGGGCCCGCATCAGCTCGTCGTCGGCGAGGAGTTCGCTGGTCCTGCCGTCCGCGACGATGGTGCCCTCGCTCAGGATCAGGGAGCGCGGGCACAGCTCCAGGGCGTACGGCAGGTCGTGCGTGACCATCAGCACGGTCACGTCCAACGAGCGCAGGATGTCGGCGAGTTCACGGCGGGAGGCCGGGTCGAGATTGGAGGAGGGCTCGTCCAGGACCAGGATCTCCGGCTCCATCGCCAGTACGGTCGCCACCGCCACCCGGCGGCGCTGGCCGAAGGAGAGGTGGTGCGGGGGCCTTTGGGCGAAGTCCGCCATGCCGACCCGCTCCAGGGCGGTCCGCACGCGCTCCTCCAGCTCGGGCCCCCGGAGCCCGGCCGCCGCCGGTCCGAACGCCACGTCCTCGCGCACGGTCGGCATGAAGAGCTGGTCGTCGGGGTCCTGGAAGACGATGCCGACCCGGCGCCGGATCTCCGCCATGTGCTGCTTGCCGACCGGGAGCCCGGCGACCCGTACCGAGCCCACCCCGCCGCCCAGGATGCCGTTGAGGTGCAGCACGAGGGTCGTCTTGCCGGCGCCGTTCGGGCCGAGCAGCGCGACCCGCTCGCCGCGCGCGATCGAGAAGTCCACGCCGAAGAGGGCCTGGTGTCCGTCGGGGTACGCGTAGGCCAGACCGGCCACTTCGAGGGAAGGTGTCACAGGGTCCATCCCAACACGCAGACGACGAGGGCGGCGACGGGGAGTGCGAAGGCGTACGACCACTGCGTCCGGGACGCGGTCACCTCGTCGATCACCGGCATCGAACCGGCGTACCCCCGGCTGACCATGGCCAGGTGCACCCGCTCGCCGCGTTCGTAGGAGCGGATGAACAGCGCGCCGGCCGACTTCGCGAGGACGCCCCAGTGCCTGACGCCGCTCGCCTCGAACCCGCGCGACTCCCGCGCGATCCGCATCCGCCGCATCTCGTCCGTGATGACGTCGCCGTAGCGGATCATGAAGGACGCGATCTGGACGAGGAGCGGCGGGAGCCTGAGCCGTTGCAGGCCGAGGAGCAGTTCGCGCAGTTCGGTGGTGGACGCCAGCAGGACCGACGCGGCGACGCCCAGGGTGCCCTTCGCGAGCACGTTCCAGGCGCCCCACAGTCCGCTCACGCTCAGGGACGTGCCGAGCACCTCGACCCGGTCGCCCTCCGCGACGAACGGCATGAGCACCGCGAACGCCACGAACGGCACCTCGATCAGCAGCCGCCTCAGCAGGAAGGCGGCGGGCACCCGGGCGACGTACGCGACCACGCCCAGGAGGGCGGCGTACAGGGCGAACGCCCACATCGCCTCCCGCGGTGTCGAGACCACGACGACTACGAAGGCGAGGACCGCCGCGAGCTTCGTGTGCGGCGGCAGGGCGTGCACCGGCGAGTGCCCGTGCCGGTAGAGCTTGTGTGCGTGTCCGGCACCCATGTCAGACGCCGGTGCCGACGGGAGTGGTGTCGGCGCCGCGCCGCCTGCGCACCGCCCAGAACACCGTGCTGCCCGCGACGACGGTGACACCGACGCCGATGACGCCCGCCAGTCCCCCGGACAGGCGGGCGTCATCGACGTCCTTCACGCCGTAGTCGGCGAGCGGGGAGTCCGCGTTGGCGTGCTTCTCGGCCTTGGCGTCGATGCCCTTGTCGGCGGCGACCTTCTCCAGACCGTCGGGGTTCGCGGACGCGTAGAAGCTGACGAACCCGGCGAGGACCAGGGAGGTCACGAGCCCCGCGATCCACACCGTGCGGTGCGAACGGGCGGTGACCGGGGTCTTCTCGGCGGCGGGCACGTCGACGAGCTCGCCGTTCACCCGCAGCCGGAGCTTCTGCTCCAGTCCGCGCGCGCCGTACACCAGGTCGGGGCGTACGGCGACGACGGCGCCCACGGTGAGCGCGGTGATGGCCGCCTCTCCGATGCCGATGAGGACGTGGACGCCGATCATCGCGGTGGCGACCTTGCCGATGGAGACGTCGGTGGTGCCGCCGACCGCGTAGATCAGGGTGAAGGCGACGGCCGCGGCGGGCACCGAGAGCACCGCGGCGACGAAGGAGGCGGCCGTGATCGAACTGCGCCTGCGCGGGAGCACCTTCACGAGCCCGCGGAAGACGGCGTACGCGACGACCGTGGTGACGACGGCCATGTCGGTGATGTTCACGCCGAGCGCGGTCAGACCGCCGTCCGCGAACAGGATGCCCTGCATGAGCAGGACCACGGACACGCACAGGACCCCTGTGTACGGGCCCACGAGGATCGCGGCCAGCGCCCCGCCGAGCAGGTGGCCGCTGGTCCCGGCGGCGACCGGGAAGTTCAGCATCTGTACGGCGAAGATGAACGCGGCGACCAGGCCCGCCAGGGGCGCGGTGCGCTCGTCCAGTTCGCGGCGGGCGCCGCGCAGGCTCACCGCCACGGCGGTCGCGGCGACCACGGCGGTCGCGGCCGAGATGGGGGCGTCTATGAATCCGTCAGGCACATGCACCGTTGCATGATGTGGCTTGTTGCGAACCTTTTGCAAGAGAGGGGTGACGCGAACAGCGAATGGCATGCTTGCGGCCCCGGGGCCGTGATCCGGGAAATGTGCGACGCTGGAGAAGGAATGGATGCACAGCTTCCGCACAGGTTACGCAGCGTGAGAGGGTCGTCACGATGTCTGTCGTCGAACAGTACGCACGAGCCCACATCGTCTCGGACGCGGACATCGCGGAGGACGAGGCGGTCCCGGTGGTCCTGCGCTACGACCCCGAGAGCGACCCCCGCTCGGTACGCGTCGGCCTGCCGGGCACCCACGAGTGGACCTTCTCCCGCGCTCTGCTGGAGCAGGGCCTGCGGGCTCCGGCCGGCAGCGGCGAGGTACGGGTGTGGCCGTGCGGCCGGGTACAGGCCGTGATGGAGTTCCACTCCCCGCAGGGCGTGTCGGTGGTGCAGTTCGAGCAGAAGGCACTGCTGAGGTTCCTGCGCCGCACCTACATGGCCGCCGCGCCCGTGGGGAACTAACCGCCGATCTTCAGCAGGGCCGCCACGATCGGGCCCGCCGTGTCGCCGCCGTGGCCGCCCGCCTGGGCGACCCCCGCCGCCGCGAGGTCGCCCCGGTACGCGGTGAACCAGCCGTTGGGCTTCTTCTGCCCGTCGACCTCCGCGGAACCGGTCTTCGCGCCGACGTTGCCGTAGACCCCGGACATCGCCTCGGCCGCCGTACCGTAGCCCGCCGTGTACGCCATCAGCTCACGCAGCTGCGCCAGCGTGCCCGCGGACATCGTGCGCGAGGCCGTGGCCAGCGTGCGGCCGTCGACCGTCGGGGAGACCAGGTAGGGCTGCTTGAAGGTGCCCGACTCGACGGTGGCGGAGACCGACGCCATGTTCAGCGGGTTCATGCGCACCCCGCCCTGGCCGATGAGCGAGGCCGCCTTCTGGGCCGCGCTCTGCACCGGGACCGAGCCGTCGAAGGACGGGACGCCGATCGCCCAGTTGTCCATGGACAGACCGAAGACCTGCTGGGCCTGCTTGGTCAGGCTGTCGTTGTCCAGCTTGCCCGCCTGGCTGATGAAGGCGGTGTTGCAGGAGCGGGCGAAGCTCGCCTTGAAGGTGCCGCCCTTGATCTCGAACTTGTCGTCGTTCTGGAACTTCCAGCCGCCGTACGTGAAGTACTTCGGGCAGGGGTGCGCCTTGTCCGGCGACGCGAGGTCCTTCTCGATCAGCAGCGAGGAGGTGACGACCTTCATCGTGGAGCCCGGGGCGAGAGAGCCCTGGAAGGCGGTGTTGAAGCCCGGGTTGGCGTTGGCCACGGCGAGGATCTCACCGGTCGAGGGCCGCAGGACGACCACGGAGGACCGGGCCTGCGTCGTGACCTGCCGCTCCGCCGCCGCCTGGAGCGTCGGGTTCAGCGTCGTCCTCACGGTGCCCGGGGTGCCCTTGCTGAGCTCCACCAGGGTCTTGTCGGAGTCCTCGGCCTTGGCCTTGGCGGACCCGGACGCCTTGCCGCGGACCACCCGCAGTTCGATGCCCGCCTTGCCGCCGGCCTTCTTGCCGTACTTCTCGCGCAGCCCGTCCAGCACCGTGCCCAGGGACGGGTACTTGGCGGCGGTCAGCTCGCCGCCGTCCCGGTCGACGGCCTTGATGGGCGGCGTCCCGGACTCGCCGGTGACCAGGGTGTCGCCGTCCTTCAGATCGGGGTGGACGACCGAGGCGGACCAGTGGACCTGCGGCTTCCCGGTGCTCGTGTTGCGGACGACGGTGAGTGAACTGCCGTACACCAGCGGCTTGGTGAGGCCCTTGTACGTCACCGTGGCCTTCACGGAGAACGGCACCTTGCCGCCGGTGCGGGTGCCCGGGGTGAGGGTGACGCCGGTGATGTGGGCGTCCTTGGTGTAGCCGGTGAGGAGGGCGGTGGCGGCCGCGGTGTCACTGGTCGCGGCCGCAGCCGTGGTGACCCTGCCCTGCTGCCAGGAGGTGAGGAAGGTGGTCGCGGTGGAGGTCACCTCGGCAGCCGACAGCGGACCGGTCTTGACCTTCGGCTTGTGGTCGGCGGCCGCGGACGTGTTCTGCGTCCGGTCGTCGGCCGCCGCCCCGGCGCCGTACAGCGCGTAGACACCGAGACCGGCGCCCACGACGACAACGGCGATCATCCCGCCGACCACGGCGGGCCTGGTCTTCCGTCGCTCGGCGACGCGCCTTCTGTTACCCACGATCCACGCCTCCGCGCTGTCCCAGGGTCATCGTCGCCCTCATACATCCCAACGACGGCCACAGCCTAGAGTCCCTGCCCTGCGCGGGTGACGTCAGCCTGCGGCTCGTAGCACAGCTGCGACAATCGGACCCGCCGCGTCGCCGCCGTGGCCGCCCTCCTCCGTCATGGCCGCCGCGGCCACGTCGTTGCGGAAACCGGTGAACCAGCTGTTGGACACCTGCTGTCCGTCGACCTCCGCGGAACCGGTCTTCGCGCCGATGTCCCCGCCGAGCCCCGCCATCGCCTTCGCGCCGGTGCCCTGGGTCGCGGTCAGCCGCATCATCTGCTTCAGCTGGGAGGCCGTGTTGTACGGCAGCCCCTTCGCGGTGGCCAGTTTCCGGTCGTCGAGCCCGGGCGGGACCAGGTAGGGCTGGCGGAAGTCGCCGGTGATCGCGGTGGCCGTCACCGAGGCCATGTTCAGCGGGTTCATCTGGACCTGGCCCTGGCCTATCGCGCCCGCCGCCCGGTCCGGGCCGCCGACCGCGGGGACCTTGCCGTCGAAGGAGACGACGCCGGTCTTCCAGTCCTCGCCGATCCCGAACCGGTTCTGGGCCTCCAGCGCCAGCGAGTCGTCGGTGAGCGGCTTCTCGTCGATGAGCTTGATGAAGGCGGTGTTGCAGGACCGCATGAAGCTGTTGGCCAGCGTGGCGCCCTCGTTGGGCTGCATGCCGGTGAGGTTCTTGAAGGTCTGTCCCTGCCACACGGCACTGTCCGGACAGGGTGCCGGGCCGTTCATCGAGGTCACGCCGTTGTCGATGAGCATCGCGGCGGTGATGATCTTCATGGTGGAGCCGGGGGCCTTGGTTCCCTCGAAGGCCGCGTTGAAGGCGTCCGTACGGTTGTTGGCCACCGCCAGCACCTCGCCGGTGCTGGGCTTGACGGCGACCACCGAGGACTGCCGGTACAGCTTCACGGCCTTCTCGGCGGCGGCCTGCGCGGTCGCGCTGAGCGTGGTCTCCAGCTTGCCCGCCTTGCCCTCGGCGAGGGTCAGCAGCGAGGTGTCGGGCGTCTCGTCCGGGTGCTTGACGACCAGCTCGATGCCGGGGGTGCCGCCGGCCTCGGCCCCGTACTTCTCCCGCAGGGCGTCCAGGACCGGCCCGAGGGAGGGGTACTTCTCCTTGGTCAGGACCTTGCCGCCCCGGTCCAGCGCCTCGATGGACGGGCTCGCGGACTCGCCGGTGACGAGCCTGTCCTCCGCCTTCAGTCGCGGATACACCACGGAGGGCTGCCAGTCGACCAGCGCCTTGCCGGTGGTCACCCCGCGCACGACGGTCAACTTGCTCCTGTACGCGAGCGGTTTCGACTTCCCGTCGTACGACACCGTCGCCTTCACGCTGTACGGCACGGTGGCGCCGGCCGCCTTGCCGGGCGTGATGCGTACGGCACCGATGTGCGCGTCCGTCTTGTAGCCCGCCAGCAGCACCTCGGCCGCGGCGCTGTTGTTCGTGAGCGACGCCGCGCTCGCCGCGTCGCCCTTCTCCCAGGCCGCGAAGAAGTCCTTCGACGTCTTCGCGATCTCGTCGGCATCGGGCGGCCCGCTCCTGACGCCACCCGAACCGCTTCCCCCGTCGTCGCTCAACGCCGACACGACGTTGTACGCCCCGTATCCGGCCCCGCCGACCATCACGGCGAACACCGTGCTGACGACAGCGACCTTCACCCCCTTGGCCATGGTTTGGCCCCCTCCCCGATTACCCCGTTGTTGTGGGCACTCTAGGCGGGAGGTGTGACACCCGGGGCGGGAGTTTCCCGATTCGTCGGAGCGGGTGCTCAATCACATACGTGAATATCGGCCCCCTAGACCCACGTATCCAGCCACATCCGCGACCGCCAGCTGTCGATCGGGATCGCCGTCCCGGTGTACAGGGGCCAGAAGTAGATGAAGTTCCAGGCGATCAGGAGGACCAGGACTCCGGCCGCGGTCGCGCCGGCCACGCGGCGGGTGTCGGTGGCGCGTGGGGGGCCGATGAGGGCGCCGAGGAGCATGGCCACGGCCAGGCAGAGGAAGGGGAGGAAGACGATCGTGTAGAAGAAGAAGATCGTGCGCTCCTGGTAGTTGAACCAGGGCAGGTAACCGGCCGCGATACCGCAGGCGATGGCGCCCGCGCGCCAGTCGCGGCGGAAGAACCAGCGCCACAGGACGTAGAGGACCGCGAAGCAGGCCGTCCACCACAGGAGCGGGGTGCCGATCGCGAGGACCTCGCGGGCACACTTCGCCCCCGCGTCCGCCGGGCAGCCGTCGGTGCCGGGCGAGGGCGACTCGTAGAAGTACGAGACCGGCCGGCTGTCGACGAGCCAGCTCCACGGGTTGGACATGTACGTGTGCGGCGAGGAGAGGCCGACGTTGAACTTGTAGACCTCGTGCTCGTAGTGGATCAGGCTGCGCCACCAGTCGGGCAGGAAGGTCCAGCTGCCGCCCTTGCCGTCGGTCGCGGCCCAGTTGCGGTAGTAGCCGCCGGTGCCGTCCGCGGGGGAGAGGATCCAGCCGATCCACGAGGTGAGGTAGGTGACGAACGCGACCGGCACCATGGCCAGGAACGCGATGCCGAGGTCGTGGTTGATGACCGCCTGGTACGGGTGCCGCGCCCCCGCGACCCGGCGGGAGGCGACATCCCACAGCACCGTCATGACGCCGAAGGCGATGAGGAAGAACAGGCCGTTCCACTTGGTGCCCATGGCCAGGCCGAGCAGCAGACCCGCCAGCCAGCGGTACGGCCGCCAGCCGAGCCGGAGGGTGTCCGCGATCCCCGCGTCGGGGCGCACGAACCCGTCGGCGTCGACCGGCAGCGCCGCCGCGAGTTTCTCCCGTGCCCGGTCGCGGTCGACGACCAGACAGGCGAACGCGGCCAGCACGAAGAACATCAGCACACCGTCGAGCAACGCGGTCCGCGCCATCACGAAGGCCAGGCCGTCCACGGTCATCAGGGCGCCCGCGAGACAGCCCAGGAACGTGGAGCGGAAGAGACGGCGGCCCACCCGGCACACGATCAGCACCGACAGCGTGCCGAGCAGCGCCGTCATGAACCGCCAGCCGAACGGATCGAACCCGAAGATCAGCTCGCCGAGCCCGATGACGTACTTGCCGACCGGCGGATGCACGACATAGGCGGCGTCCGTCGGCAGCGCGACGTGCCCGTTCGAGGACAGGAGCTGGCTGTCGACGTTCTTGCCCCAGCTGAGCTCGAAGCCGCGGTGGACGAGCGCCCACGCGTCCTTCGCGTAGTACGTCTCGTCGAATATCACCTTCTTCGGGCTGCCCAGGTTCCAGAACCGCATCAGGCCCGCCACCAGCGTCACCGACAGCGGCCCCAGCCAGCCCGACCAGCGCATGACGCGCTCGGCGAGCGCCCCGGGCACGCCCAGGACCTGCCACATCCGCGGGCTGGGCTCGACATAGGGCGGCACCAGGCGCTCGCGCACATCGCTTCTGTCCTGGGCCTGATAGCCGAATCGGCGCAGCCTCTGCTGCCACGACGGCCGCCGGTCCTGGGGGGCCTGGTCCTGCCGGGTGTCCGTGGAGGACGCGGTACTGGTCACCGCGCCATCGTAGGGAACACCGCTGTGTGCGTCCCGTGCATGGGTGGGACAGACGCGGATGCGTCCGGATCCGGCGGCCCCTGGGAGGATGGGCCGCGTGACAGTTGAGCCCGGAACCCTGGTCCTTGCCGGAACCCCCATCGGCGACGTCGCCGACGCCCCGCCCCGGCTCGCGCAGGAGCTGGCCGGGGCCGACGTCGTGGCCGCGGAGGACACCCGTCGGCTGCGGCGCCTGACCCAGGCGCTGGGCGTCACGCCCAAGGGGCGCGTGGTGTCGTACTTCGAGGGCAACGAGGCGGCCCGCACGCCCGAACTCGTCGAGGAACTCCTCGGCGGCGCACGTGTGTTGCTCGTCACGGACGCCGGGATGCCGTCGGTGTCCGACCCCGGCTACCGGCTGGTCGCCGCCGCCGTCGAGAAGGACCTCCGGGTCACCGCCGTACCGGGCCCCTCCGCGGTGCTCACCGCGCTCGCGCTGTCCGGGCTGCCCGTGGACCGGTTCTGCTTCGAGGGGTTCCTGCCGCGCAAGGCCGGCGAACGGCTCTCACGCCTGCGGGAGGTCGCGGGGGAGCGGCGCACCCTCGTGTACTTCGAGGCCCCGCACCGCCTCGACGACACCCTCGCGGCGATGGCCGAGGCGTTCGGGACGGAGCGGCGGGCGGCCGTGTGCCGGGAGCTGACGAAGACGTACGAGGAGGTCAAGCGCGGGACGCTGGGCTTCCTTGCCGAGTGGGCCGCCGAGGGGGTCCGGGGCGAGATCACCGTCGTGGTCGAGGGGGCGCCCGAGAAGGGCGGCGAGGAGATCGACGACGCGGAACTGGTGCGCAGGGTGCGGGTGCGGGAGGAGGCCGGGGAGCGCCGCAAGGAGGCGATCGCCGCGGTGGCCGTGGAGGCGGGAGTGCCCAAGCGGGTCGTTTTCGATGCGGTCGTCGCCGCGAAGAACACCGCTCCCTGACGCGCCCGGATGAGGTGGGTCACACCCCCTCTGAGCAGGGCGCACGTCTTCTGAGCGTGCGCCCCAAGTGCATGCCAAAGGGGTGCCTCGGAATGCAAAGCCCCGCACGGCGTGGCGGGGCCGTTTGGCAAGGAACGCCCAAATCGCCTCCAACACTCGACAGGGCTGTCGCGCAGGTGCCTGCGGAGGCGTCCACTGGGGTGAGGGACGTACCCGTCCTCCACTCCAGCGGACACACAGGAGCTGGCATGAGCGAGATCGCAGGGCACCCCGGTGCCACGGCAGTCGTCAACGAGTCCTACTCCTTCGCCTGCATGCGCTGCGGGCACGGGTGGGAGCAGTCGTACGAGATCGAGCACCACATCGACGGCGGCGGCCGCGAATTCGTGCAGTACATGGTGAGCGGGCAGATCGTGCCCTCCCCGCTCTCCCGGCCCACGTGTGCGAACTGCGACAACCACGTCGTGCGGATCATGCGGCCCGGCCGGGTCGCGTCCGCCCGTGACGCCGCGCTCCGGCAGCACCGCACGCCCCCCGCCGGGCCTGTGGAGGTACCGGTGACCGCCGACGGCTCGGTGGATCAGCACCACTGGCACCTGTCCGACCTCCTGCACGTCTTCCAGCGCAAGGCGAGCTGACCGCCCTCCGCCACAGTCCCGGATCCGGACCCGGGCGGGCGTGCCCCTTTCGTAGGATCGGGGCATGCCTTCGAACAGCCCCCGCGAGAAGAACGCGGCGCCACCGCTCCCGGAGCCCCTGCGGGTACCGGTCGCCGACTCCCACACCCACCTGGACATGCAGGACGGGACCGTGGAGGAGAAGCTCGCGAAAGCCGCGTCGGTGGGGGTGACCACGGTCGTCCAGGTCGGCTGCGACGTCCGCGGCTCGCAGTGGGCGGCTCAGACCGCGGCCCGGTACGACGCCGTCCACGCCGCCGTCGCCCTGCACCCCAACGAGGCCCCGCGCATCGTCCACGGCGACCCCGACGGCTGGTCCCGGCAGGGGGAGCGCGCGGCGGGGGGCACGGGGGCGCTCGACGACGCGCTCGCCGAGATCGACCGCCTCGCGGCCCTTCCGCAGGTCAAGGGCGTCGGCGAGACAGGCCTCGACCACTTCCGCACCGGGCCCGAGGGCAAGGAGGCGCAGGAGGCCTCCTTCCGCGCCCATATCGAGATGGCCAAGAGGCACGGCAAGGCCCTCGTCATCCACGACCGCGACGCCCACGCCGACGTCCTGCGCGTGCTGAAGGAGGAGGGCGCCCCCGAGCGCACCGTCTTCCACTGCTACTCCGGCGACGCCGAGATGGCGGAACTGTGCGCGCGCGAGGGCTACTTCATGTCCTTCGCCGGCAACGTCACCTTCAAGAACGCCCAGAACCTGCGGGACGCGGTCGCCGTGGCCCCCCTCGAACTCCTCCTCGTGGAGACCGACGCGCCCTTCCTGACCCCGGCGCCGTACCGCGGACGGCCCAACGCCCCCTATCTCGTTCCGGTCACGGTCCGTGCCATGGCCGCCGTGCGCGGCATCGACGAGGACACTCTGGCCACGGCACTCGCCGCCAACACCGCACGCGCCTTCGGATACTGACCCGGTCGAACGTAACTCCGGGTAGCTGCGCCACTTTGGAGAGTGACCGCCGCTCCGCTAGGTTCTGTGGGCCCGATCCGGACCCCGCTGGACCCCTCGGCCCCTGGAGCGTGTCGGCGTGAGCAACTCGCAGTCGCAGTACGAGACGTACGAGACCTACGAGTCGTATGACCCGTACGGACCCACCGAGCCGTACGGAACACAGGCGTACGGCGGTTTCGACGCGCCCCCCGTCGAGCCGCACAACACCGCGGAGACCCTCGTGTACGGGATGTACACGGCGCCGTACGAGGACACCTACCGGCCCGCCTACGAGGTGCCGGAGCCCGCGCTCCCGCACCAGCAGGTCCCGGGAGCGCGTGCCGGGGCGGGGCGGGCCGCGCGACGGCGCAGGACGCGGGACGCGGAGCGGCCCGACAGCGCGATGCGCCGCCTCCTTCCCCAGGCACTCGTCGTCGTCTTCCTCGCGGGCGGCACCACCGCGTTCGTCGCCGAGGACAAGGCGATCGAGCTGACCGTCGACGGCAAGCCGCGCACCCTCCACACCTTCGCGGACGACGTGGGTGAACTCCTCGCCGAGGAGGGCGTCGCGGTGGGTGCGCACGACGTGATCGCGCCCGGGCCCGGCGACCCGCTCGCCAGCGGTGACGAGGTCGCGGTGCGCTACGGGCGTCCCCTGCGGCTCACGCTCGACGGGCAACGGCGTGAGGTGTGGACCACGGCACAGACCGTGCGGGGGGCGCTCGAAGAGCTGGGGGTGCGGGCCGAGGGCGCGTACGTGTCCACCTCGCCCTCCCGGCGGATCGGGCGGGAGGGGCTCGCGCTGGACGTGCGGACCGAGCGCTCCGTGACCGTCATGGCGGACGGCCGGGCCCGGACGGTCCGCACGAACGCGGCCACGGTCGAAGAGGTCGTCGAGGAGGCCGGGGTCACGCTCAGCGGGATGGACACCACCTCGGTGCCGGCGGCGAGCTTTCCGCGCGACGGACAGACCGTCACGGTGCTGCGGATCACCGGGACGCAGGAAGTGCGGGAGGAACAGATCCCGTTCCGCGAGGAGCGCACGGACGACCCCTCCGTGTTCAAGGGCACGGAGGTCGTCGAGCAGGCGGGCGTACCCGGGATGCGGCGGATCACGTACTCCCTGCGGACCGTCAACGGCGTGAAGCAGAAGCCGCGGCGGATCCGCACCGAGGTGGTCCGGGAACCCCGGGAACAGATCGTGAAGGTGGGGACGAAACCGATGCCCACGTCCGTGCAGGGCGCCGACCAGCTCGACTGGCAGGGCCTCGCGGTGTGCGAGTCCGGAGGGCGGCCCGACGCACAGGACCCCTCCGGGACGTACGGCGGGCTGTACCAGTTCGACACGAGGACCTGGCAGGGCCTCGGCGGCTCGGGCCGCCCCCAGGACGCACCGGCGGCGGAACAGACGTTCCGCGCGAAGAAGCTGTACGTACGGCGCGGGGCGAGCCCGTGGCCGCACTGCGGGGCCCGCCTGCACGGATGAGGGGGTCCGGACCGCAGTTAGGCTGTCCACGTGAGCAGCCCCTCCCCAGACACCCTCTTCGGCGCCGCCGACATCCGCGAACTCGCGGCCGCCCTCGGCGTACGACCCACCAAGCAGCGCGGCCAGAACTTCGTGATCGACGCCAACACGGTCCGCCGGATCGTGCGGACCGCCGGCGTACGGGACGACGACGTGGTCGTCGAGGTGGGACCCGGCCTCGGCTCGCTCACCCTCGCCCTCCTGGAGGCCGCCGACCGCGTCGTCGCCGTCGAGATCGACGACGTCCTGGCGTCCGCGCTCCCGGCCACCGTCGCCGCGCGCATGCCGCACCGGGCCGGGCGGTTCGACCTCGTGCACCGCGACGCCATGCAGGTGACCGAGCTGCCGGGCCCCGCGCCCACCGCGCTGGTCGCGAACCTGCCGTACAACGTCGCCGTACCCGTGCTGCTGCACATGCTCGACACCTTCCCGAGCATCGAGCGCACCCTCGTCATGGTCCAGGCCGAGGTCGCCGACCGGCTCGCCGCGCCGCCCGGGTCGAAGGTGTACGGCGTCCCGTCCGTGAAGGCCAACTGGCATGCCGAGGTCAAGCGGGCCGGGTCGATCGGCCGCAACGTGTTCTGGCCCGCGCCGAACGTCGACAGCGGGCTCGTCGCGCTCACCCGAAGGACCGAGCCGGTGAAGACGACCGCGTCCAAGCGCGAGGTGTTCGCCGTCGTCGACGCCGCCTTCGCCCAGCGACGCAAGACCCTGCGGGCCGCCCTCGCCGGATGGGCGGGCTCGGCGGCCGCCGCCGAGACGGCCCTCGTGGCGGCCGGGATCTCGCCCCAGGCGCGTGGGGAGTCGCTCACCGTCGAGGAGTTCGCACGCATCGCGGAAAACAAGGAGCCGGTCCAGCAGTGAGCGTCACCGTCCGCGTCCCCGCCAAGGTCAACGTCCAGCTCGCGGTGGGCGCCGCCCGCCCCGACGGCTTCCACGACCTGGCCAACGTCTTCCTCGCGGTCGGCCTCCACGACGAGGTGACCGTGACGCCCGCCGACGAACTCCGTGTCACCTGCGAGGGGCCGGACGCCGGTCAGGTACCCCTCGACCGCACGAACCTGGCGGCCCGCGCGGCGATCGCCCTCGCAGGCCGCAACGGCATCGAACCCGCCGTGCACCTGCACATCGCCAAGGACATCCCCGTCGCCGGCGGCATGGCCGGCGGCAGCGCGGACGGGGCCGGCGCGCTGCTGGCCTGCGACGCGCTGTGGGGGACGGGCGCCTCCCGGGAGGAACTGCTCGACATCTGCGCCGAGTTGGGCAGCGACGTGCCGTTCAGCCTGGTCGGCGGGGCCGCACTCGGGACGGGACGCGGGGAGAAGCTCAGGACGCTGGACGTCGGCGGCGACTTCTCGTGGGTGTTCGCGATGGCGGAGCGCGGGCTGTCGACCCCGGCCGTCTTCCGGGAGTTCGACCGGCTCACCGAGGGCCTCGTCGTCCCCGAACCCGTCGCCTCCGAGCACCTGCTCGACGCCCTGGCCGCAGGCGACCCGGAGGCACTCGCCGCCGCCGTCTCCAACGACCTCCAGCCCGCCGCCCTCTCGCTCTTCCCCGAGCTCACCGACACCCTCGCGGCGGGCAGCGTCGCGGGCGCCCTCGCCGGGCTCGTCTCGGGCTCGGGGCCGACCACGGCGTTCCTCGCCCGCGACAACGAGTCGGCGGCGAAGATCGCCGACGCACTGCGGGCCTCCGGCACCTGCCGGACCGTACGGACCGCGTCGGGACCGGTGCCGGGTGCGACGGTGATCGGGGCGTAGGCGTCGGACTACCCTGGAGGGTCGATCGATCCCCCGAATCAGGAGAGTAATGGCCGTCAATCTGGTCAATGTCGAGAACGTCAGCAAGGTGTACGGCACCCGTGCCCTGCTGGACGGTGTCTCGCTCGGCGTCTCCGAGGGCGATCGCATCGGAGTCGTGGGCCGCAACGGCGACGGCAAGACGACCCTGATCCGCATGCTCGCCAAGCTGGAGGACGCCGACACCGGACGCGTCACGCACTCCGGCGGGCTGCGCATCGGCGTGCTCACCCAGCACGACTCCCTCGACCCGACCGCCACCGTCCGGCACGAGGTCATCCGGGACATGGCCGACCACGAGTGGGCGGGCAACGCCAAGATCCGGGACGTGCTCACCGGCCTGTTCGGCGGACTCGACCTGCCCGGCTTCCCGCAGGGGCTCGACACCGTCATCGCGCCTCTCTCCGGTGGCGAGCGCCGCCGTATCGCCCTCGCCAAGCTGCTCATCGAGGAACAGGACCTTGTCGTCCTCGACGAGCCCACCAACCACCTCGACGTCGAGGGCATCTCCTGGCTGGCCAAGCACCTGCGCGAGCGCCGGTCCGCACTCGTGTGCGTCACCCACGACCGGTGGTTCCTCGACCAGGTCTGCACGCGCATGTGGGACGTGCAGAAGGGCGACGTCTTCGAGTACGAGGGCGGGTACTCCGACTACGTCTTCGCACGTGCCGAGCGCGAGCGCATCGCCGCCACCGAGGAGACCAAGCGGCAGAACCTCGTCCGCAAGGAGCTGGCCTGGCTCCGGCGCGGCGCCCCCGCGCGGACGTCCAAGCCGCGGTTCCGCGTCGAGGCCGCCAACGAGCTCATCGCCGACGTGCCGCCGCCGCGGGACAGCAGCGAGCTGATGAAGTTCGCGTCCTCGCGGCTGGGCAAGACGGTGTTCGACCTGGAGGACGTGACCGTCCAGGCCGGGCCCAAGGTGCTGCTGAAGCATGTGACATGGCAGCTCGGCCCGGGGGACCGGATCGGTCTCGTCGGGGTCAACGGGGCCGGCAAGACGTCGCTGCTGCGGGCCATGGCCGAGGCCGCGCGCACCGAGGGCGAGACCCAGCCCGCGGCCGGGCGGGTCTCCGTCGGCAGGACCGTCAAGCTGGCCTACCTCTCGCAGGAGGTCACCGAACTCAAACCCACGCTGCGGGTGCTGGAGGCCGTGCAGCAGGTGCGCGAGCGCGTCGACCTCGGCAAGGGGCGCGAGATGACCGCCGGGCAGCTGTGCGAGACGTTCGGCTTCAACAAGGAGAAGCAGTGGACGCCCGTCGGGGACCTGTCCGGCGGTGAGCGGCGGCGGCTGCAGCTGCTGCGGCTGCTCATGGACGAGCCGAACGTGCTCTTCCTCGACGAGCCGACGAACGACCTCGACATCGAGACCCTGACCCAGCTGGAGGACGTACTCGACAGCTGGCCCGGCTCGATGATCGTCATCTCCCACGACCGGTTCTTCGTCGAGCGGACCACGGACCGGGTCTTCGCGCTGCTCGGCGACGCGAGCCTGCGGATGCTGCCGCGCGGCATCGACGAGTACCTGGAGCGACGGCAGCGGATGGAAGCGGCGGCGGCCGCGTCGGCGGCCTCGGCGGTGCCTGTGGTGGACAAGCCCGTCGCCGAGAAGAGCGCCGCCGATCAGCGGGCCGCCAAGAAGGAGCTCCAGAAGATCGAGCGGCAGCTCGACAAGGTCTCCGAGAGGGAGGCGAAGCTGCACGGTCAGATCGCCGACCACGCCACTGACTTCGCGAAGGTGGCCACGCTCGACGCCGAACTGCGGGATCTCGCCGGGGAGCGCGAGGAACTGGAGATGCGGTGGCTGGAACTCGCCGAGGACGCGTGAGGCCTTTCGACCGCGAATGAGACGAAACCGAGAAATTCCATCGATCCGGGGCACTTCTCACCAGTAGGGGAAGCGCAACGTCGAACAAGCGTGTAGCTTCCGGGGGCATGAAGGGCGGGGGAGCCGGGAGGGGGCCCCTGTCCGTGGGATCGGTGGGCATCCATAGTGGGGCATTCACGCGGATCCATTGGGGGGACTGGGGGGTTGCTCGATGGGAGTTCGGCTCATGGTGGTCGACGACCACCGATTGCTCGCCGAGGCGCTGGCCTCGGCACTGAAACTGCGCGGGCACCGGGTGCTCGCGGCGGCGGCGCCTGCCGCGGGGGCGGCGGAGCTGGTGATCAGCCGGGCGCCCGAGGTGTGCCTGCTGGGGACGGCCACGCCTGCCGAGCCGGGCATGTTCGATCCGATCGTGAAGATCAAGCGCGAGCGGCCGCAGGTGGCGGTGCTGGTGCTGGGGCCGGTGCCGAGTCCTCGCGGGATCGCCGCCGCGTTCGCCGCGGGGGCCTCCGGCTATGTGCGGCACGACGAGCGCATCGAGGGGGTCGAGCGGGCGATCATGAAGGCCCGGGCGGGGGAGGCGGCGGTCGCTCCGCAGCTGCTGCAGGGGGCGTTCAGCGAACTGCTCAATCCCGCGGCCCAGCCCGATGACGAGGGACAGCGGTTGCTCCAGATGCTGACGCCTCGGGAGGTGGAGGTGCTGGTGCGGGTGGCCGACGGGGAGGACACGCGGCTGATCGCGGCGGGCATGGGGATAGCGCCGTCCACGGCTCGGACCCATGTGCAGCGGGTGCTGATGAAGCTGGGGGTCGGTTCGCGGCTGGAGGCGGCGGCGTTGGCGGCGCGGACGGGGTTGCTGGACCGGGCGGGGCCGGTGGGAGGGCTTCCGACGGTGGATCCGTGACGCGGCCTGCGGGTTCGGTGGGGGCGGGCGTTTTTGCGCAGTTCCCCGCGCCCCTGATGCCTGCGGCGGCCTGTTTCGGTTCGGTGGGGGTTTGTGTAGCGCGTGCGGGTGTGTTGTGGGTCGGGTGCGGGGGGGGGGGGGGGGGGGGGGGGGGGGGGGGGGGGGGGGGGGGGGGGGGGGGGGGGGGGGGGGGGGGGGGGGGGGGGGGGGGGGGGGGGGGG
>NZ_JBVIHJ010000040.1:0-38369 GCF_055570355.1 Streptomyces sp. NPDC031225
GCCCGGTTACATTCCGAACCCGGAAGCTAAGCCTTACAGCGCCGATGGTACTGCAGGGGGGACCCTGTGGGAGAGTAGGACACCGCCGAACAATTATTGAAAGGGTTGGATCCTGAACTTCGGTTCGGGGTCCAACCCTTTTTCTTTTTGCGTCACTTGCAGTTCACGTTGCGCAACCACCATCCGATGCATGGGTACTGCTGCAATGCTCAGGGCCGCCGGTGTCGGAGTCGGCGACGAGGTCGTCGTACCGGCCTTCGGGAACGTCGAGGTTGCCGAGGCGGTGACACTCGCGGGGGCGCTTCCGGTCTTCGCGGACATACATCCGGTGACCTACTGTCTCGATGCGGCCGCTGTCGAAGCGGCCCTGACTCCGCGGACCTCGGCCGTTGTTGTCGTACACCGCTTCGGGCGGCCGGCCGACATGGCGCGGCTCCTCGCCGTCGGGCAGCGGCACGGGCTGTTGGTGTTGCAGGAAGGTGAGTCCGAGGCGCCGTACGACGAGGTCGCTCAGCGTCGGGAGCGGGCCTGCTATCTCGACGGGAAGCTGCGCGGAGTCCGCACGCCCGATGGTGGGGACGGGCACACCTACCAGCAATACGTGGTGCGGGTTCCGGGTAATGGCCGGCCGGACCGCGATGCGTTCGCCCGGGCCCTGCGGGGCAAGGGAGTCGACTGCCGGGTGCCGGTGAAGACGCCCGTGCACCGGCTGCCCGAGTTTCGGCGCTGTGCGGTGTTGCCCGAGACCGAACGCGCCGCTGACGAGACGCTTGCCCTGCCGGTGGACGCCTCGCTGACCAAGCGGGACATGCAGCGGGTCGTAGCTGCGTGCAATGCGCTCGGGGGACTGCTTCAGCCTGCCTTCTGAGGGAGTTGGGAGCACGGGTCTGCCCGGGGTATGATCTATTCCGTTGCCGCGAGGGAAACCTCAAGAGCAACAGGCCCCTATAGCTCAGTCGGTAGAGCGTCTCCATGGTAAGGAGAAGGTCAACGGTTCGATTCCGTTTGGGGGCTCCATCGAAAAGGCCCCGCCCATTTGGGCGGGGCCTTTTTCGTGCTCTCCGTCAGTCGTGGTGCGGGGCCAGGACGCGCATCGCCAGGATGGCCATGTCGTCGGAGGGTGCGTCCGAGGCGAAGCGCTCGACCGCGCGCATGATGCGGGCCGCGACCGCGCCGGCTGTCAGGCCCGTGCAGGTGGTCAGGACGTCGGCGAGGCCGTCGTCGCCCAGCATGCGGGTGCCCTCCCGGCGTTCTGTGACGCCGTCCGTGACGCAGAGGAGGACGTCGCCCGGGTCGAGGGTGACCGTCTGCTCGTAGAGCTCCAGGTCCTCCATGACGCCGAGGAGCGGCTGGGGTTCGGCGGCCGGTTCGACGGTGCCGTCCTGGCGCAGGCGGAGCGGGAGCGGGTGGCCGGCGCAGACGACCTTCAGGCGGGCGCTGCCGTCCTCCTGAGGCCACATCTCGCCGTAGAGGAGGGTCAGGAAGCGGCTGCGGGCGCCCTCGTCGAGGATGGCGGAGTTCAGACGCTCCAGGACCGCCGGGCCGCTCAGACCCTCGCGGGCCAGCAGCCTCAGGGCGTGCCGGGCCAGACCTGTGACCGCCGCCGCGTTCGGGCCCGTACCGCAGACGTCGCCGATGGCGAAGCCGTAGGCGCCGTCGCTGATGGGGAAGACGTCGTAGAAGTCGCCGCCGACCTCGTTGCCCTCGCCGGCCGCGCGGTAGATGACCTCGACCTCGACGCCGTCGATCTCGGGGAGCTCGGGCGGCAGGAGGCTGCGCTGGAGGGCCTGGCTGATGGCGGTGCGCTCGGAGTAGAGGCGGGCGTTGTCGAGGGCGAGGGCGGCTCGGCGGCTCAGGTCCTCGGCCAGTTCCAGGATCTCCTGGCGGAAGTGTTCGTCCGTGGGCTTGCCGAGGGTCAGCATGCCGATGACGCGGTTGCGGGCGACCAGGGGGAGGACGACGGTTTCGCCGCCCACCGCGGAGGCCGTGGCGAGTGTGGGGCCGATTCCGGAGGCCACCTGGTAAGTGGGGCCGCCGGTGAGGCCGAGGCTGCGCATGGAGCTGCGCAGGGCCGCATGGTGGGCCGCCTCGCCGGGGGCCGACCAGACGCGGGCGCCGGGGGTGGGGACCGGGTCCGGGGGCGGGACCTTCGAGAGCAACGACTTGATGCCGTCGATGAGTTCCTCGTCCTCGTGCAGGACGTACGACAGGTAGGGCTCCGAGGCCTGGTCGGCGATCGTGTAGACGGCACACCAGGTGGCCAGGGTCGGGACGGTCATCTGGGCCATGAGGGCCAGCGTCTGGTCGCGGTCCAGGGTGCCGGCGAGGAGGTCGGAGGCCTCGACGAGGAAGCTCAGGGAACCTCGGCGCAGCCGCTCCAGCTCGCCGAGACGGGCCGACTCGACCGCCAACGCGATACGATCGGCGGCGAATTGGAGGCGGAGGGCCTCTTCGTTCGAGTATCTGCCGGGCCCTTCCGCGGCCACGCCGAGGGAGCCGGTGAGGCGGCCCTCCACCTTCAGGGGGACCGTCACGACCGAGCGCATTCCCGTGCCCCTCAACAGGGGAACGGCGCCCGGGACCGCCGAAAGGTCGTCGTGGACCGCGGGCATGCGGGCGGAACCGTAGCGGCCGGGGCCCGCTTCGACGGGCACGCGCGCGAAGCGCTGGCGGGCGGACGGCAGGCCGGTGGAGGCGCGGACCTCCAACTCGGTCTCGTCGTCGGTCGCGAGGAGCAGGAAGGCGGAGTCGCCGTCGAGCATGTCGCGGGCGCGTTCGACCGTGCGCTGGAGGAGACCGTCGAGGTCGTCCGGGGCCGGGGAGCCGATGAACACCTCGAACGGGTCGGCGTTCTGGCCGTCGGAGGACGAGTTCGTGTCGGAGGCGGGGCCTCGCAACGGGGTCTGGAGTACGGCGCGTTCGTGATCGCGGACCAGGAGGCAGACGGTGGAGGGCTCGCCGCCGGTGTCGCGGACGCGCAGGTGGGAGGCGTACACGGAGGTGACGCGGCCGTTGGCGGCCCTTATGCCGTAGCTGCCCTCCCAGCGGGAGAGCTGGAGTGCCTCGGCGATGCCGGTGCTGGTGCCGGGGGTGTGCGGCCAGGCCGCGAGGTCGGTCAGTGGCTTTCCGATCACCTGTTCGGCGGAGTAGCCGAAGAGTTCCTCGGCGTCCTCGTTCCACGAAATGATGGCGCACGTACGGTCGATCTGGACGACGGCGACGCGGACGCGGCCGTCGGCCAGCGGAAGGAGGTCCGCGGGCAGGGCCGGGCCCGCCGTGCGGGTGCCCACCGTGCGTTCGGGGAGGTCGAGTTGGAACCAGACCCGCTTGTTGGCGGGGGTGTACTCGACGCCCCAGCGGCTGGCGAGCGCGGCGCAGAGCTGGAGGCCACGGCCGCCCTCGCGGTCCAGGTTGCCCATGTTGACGGCCTGGCCCTGGAGGGGGATCTCGCGCTCGGGGTAGCGGTCGCCCACCTCGACCCGCACACCGTCGTCACTTCGCAGACACAGAACGTCCGCGGAGGTTCCCGCGTGGACGACGGCGTTGGTGACCAGTTCGCTGGTGAGGACCACCGCGTCGTCGACGATGTCGGCGAAGCCCCAGCCCTGGAGGGTGTCGCGGACGAAGGAGCGGGCAGTCGCCACCGATCGTCCGACGGGCTCGAAGCTGGCTGCCGCGCGCGCGGTGATCACGGAACTCCTTGACCGGTTGTCGACGTGCAGGGCTGCCTGGCCGACCGGCTCGTGCCGCTGTTGCGGCAGGGTGCCCGTCGGCCGGGGGTCCGGGTTCTGTCCCCCGGGGATCAGTCCGGTGGTCATGTGTGCGGCCGCCCTCCGATGCCCGCTCGTGCTCGTGCCACCGCCCAGGCCGGACGGACCGGCGCGGCTGGACAGCCGCATGCAAGGTTACTTACCTTCGCCGTCCGTGCGGATGCCGGTCTGCAGTGTTTCCGTCCGGAGGGTGTGCGGACGATGTGCGAAGCTGCCGAACTGTTATGGCCGGGTTCAACCAGGGTGAAACACTGGGCAGGCTCCTGAAGAAGGTTCGGGCAGGCCGAGTGGCTTACACGTATGGCGGGCAGCAGCCCGTGGTGCGGCTTTGTGTGTCCGGTTGACATAACGCTGTAGTAAGCAGAGCACGTGGCAGTAACCGGTATGCCGCGCAGCACCACCCGAGCACAGCAGTAACGGTCGATCCCTGCGGGAGGGACACAGTGGAGTCTGGCGCAGCGACGCGGGGCACAAAGACGCGCGCGAAGGGCGGACAGTCCCCGAGCGGCCGTCGCACACCACGGGGCGGGACCACCGCGGTGGACGCGGCCGCCCTGGACAGACTGCTGGCGGCGCTGGCGTCCATGCGCGACGGGAACTTCCGCAAGCGGCTCACGGTGTCCGGCGACGGCGTGATGTCGGAGATCGCGGCGGTCTTCAACGAGGTGGCCGACCGCAACCTGCATCTGACGGGTGAGCTGTCCCGGGTGCGGCGCATGGTCGGACGTGAGGGCAAGCTCACGGAAAGGCTGGAAACAGGTGCCTGTGAGGGGTCCTGGGCTTCCGCCATCGACGCCTCCAACGCACTCGTGGACGATCTCGTACGGCCCGTCTCCGAGGTCGGCCGGGTGCTGTCCGCGGTGGCCGAGGGCGATCTGTCGCCCCGCATGGAGCTCAGGACCCAGGCGCCGGACGGGACGGGGCACCCGCTGCGCGGGGAGTTCCTGAAGGTCGGGCGGACTGTCAACAACCTTGTCGATCAGCTGTCCACGTTCACCGACGAGGTCACACGTGTGGCCAGCGAGGTCGGTACCGAGGGCAAGCTCGGCGGACAGGCACGCGTGCGTGGCATGTCGGGTTCCTGGAAGGACCTGACCGAGTCCGTCAACACGATGGCGTACCGGCTGACGGCCCAGGTGCGGGACATCGCGCTGGTGACCACGGCGGTCGCCAAGGGCGACCTGTCGCGGAAGGTCACGGTTCACGTGGCCGGCGAGATGCTGGAGCTGAAGAACACCGTCAACACGATGGTGGACCAGCTGTCGTCCTTCTCCTCGGAGGTGACCCGCGTCGCGCGCGAGGTGGGCGTCGAGGGCGAGCTGGGCGGCCAGGCGCAGGTGCCCGGCGTGGCCGGGGTGTGGAAGGACCTCACCGACTCGGTGAACCTCATGGCCGGCAACCTGACGGCCCAGGTGCGCGGGATCGCCCAGGTGACCACGGCGGTCGCCAATGGTGACCTGTCGCAGAAGGTGACGGTCTCGGCGCGCGGTGAGGTCGCGCAGCTCGCCGACACGATCAACCAGATGACCGAGACGCTGCGGATCTTCGCGGACGAGGTCACGCGCGTGGCCAACGAGGTCGGCGCCGAGGGGCAGCTCGGCGGGCAGGCGAACGTGCCGGGTGCGGCGGGGACGTGGAAGGACCTCACCGATTCGGTGAACACGGTCTTCCGGAACCTCACCACCCAGGTGCGCGACATCGCGGCCGTGACGACGGCGGTGGCCAACGGTGACCTGTCGCAGAAGGTCACCGTCGACGTGGCCGGCGAGATGCTGGAGCTGAAGAACACCGTCAACGGGATGGTGGACCAGCTGTCGGCCTTCGGTGCCGAGGTCACGCGGGTGGCGCGTGAGGTCGGTGTCGAGGGTGAGCTGGGCGGGCAGGCGCAGGTGCCCGGTGCCGCCGGTACCTGGAAGGACCTCACCGACTCCGTCAACACGGCGTTCCGCAACCTCACCGGACAGGTGAGGAACATCGCCCAGGTGACGACGGCGGTGGCCAATGGTGACCTGTCGCAGAAGGTCACCGTGGACGTCTCGGGCGAGATGCTCCAGCTGAAGAACACCGTGAACACGATGGTGGACCAGCTGTCCGCGTTCGGCGCCGAGGTCACGCGGGTGGCCCGGGATGTGGGCACCGAGGGCCGGCTGGGCGGTCAGGCCCGCGTGGACGGCGTCTCTGGCACCTGGAAGGAGCTCACCGACTCCGTCAACTTCATGGCGGGCAACCTCACCTCGCAGGTGCGGCAGATCGCCCAGGTGACGACGGCGGTGGCGCGGGGTGACCTGTCGCAGAAGATCGACGTGGACGCGCGCGGGGAGATCCTGGAGCTGAAGAACACCCTCAACACGATGGTGGACCAGCTCTCCGCGTTCGCCGACCAGGTGACGCGGGTGGCGCGCGAGGTGGGTACCGAGGGCCGGCTGGGAGGCCAGGCCCAGGTGCCCGGTGTCGCCGGTGTGTGGCGCGACCTGACCGACTCCGTGAACGGAATGGCAGGAAACCTTACTGCCCAGGTCCGCAACATCGCCCAGGTCGCGACGGCGGTGGCGCGGGGTGACCTGTCGCAGAAGATCGACGTGGACGCGCGCGGGGAGATCCTGGAGCTGAAGAACACCCTCAACACGATGGTGGACCAGCTGTCGAGCTTCGCCGACCAGGTGACGCGGGTGGCGCGCGAGGTGGGTACGGAGGGCATCCTCGGTGGTCAGGCCGAGGTGCAGGGTGTCTCCGGTACCTGGAAGGACCTCACGCAGTCCGTGAACTTCATGGCGAACAACCTGACCATTCAGGTGCGCAACATCGCCGAGGTCACGACCGCGGTCGCCAAGGGGGACCTGTCCAAGAAGATCACCGTCGACGCGAAGGGCGAGATCCTCGAACTCGTCAGCACCGTCAACACGATGGTGGACCAGCTGTCCTCCTTCGCGGAGCAGGTGACGCGGGTGGCGCGCGAGGTGGGAACGGAGGGCATCCTCGGCGGTCAGGCCCACGCGTCCGGCGTCACGGGCATCTGGAAGGACCTCACCGACAACGTCAACCTGATGGCCAACAACCTGACCGTGCAGGTGCGCAACATCTCCCAGGTCGCGTCGGCGGTCGCCAACGGTGACCTGACGCGGACGGTGACGATCGAGGCGCGCGGTGAGGTGGCGCAGCTCGCGGACACCTTCAACACCATGGTGAAGACGCTGAGTTCGTTCGCCGACCAGGTCACCAAGGTGGCCCGTGAGGTGGGCACGGACGGCATCCTGGGCGGCCAGGCGCGGGTGCCCGGTGTGGCCGGCACCTGGAAGGACCTCACCGAGTCGGTGAACCAGATGGCGTCCAACCTGACCGGTCAGGTGCGCAACATCGCCATGGTGACCACTGCCATCGCCAAGGGCGACCTGACGAAGAAGATCGACATCGACGCCCGCGGTGAGATCCTCGAACTCAAGACCACCATCAACACGATGGTCGACCAGCTGTCGTCCTTCGCCGAGGAGGTCACCCGGGTCGCCCGCGAGGTGGGCACCGAGGGACAGCTCGGCGGCCAGGCACGCGTGCGTGACGTCGACGGCACCTGGCGCGACCTCACCGAGTCCGTGAACGAAATGGCAGGAAACCTCACCCGGCAGGTGCGTGCCATCGCCCGGGTGGCGACGGCGGTGACCCGGGGTGACCTGAACCTGAAGATCGACGTGGACGCGTCCGGCGAGATCCAGGAACTCCAGGACTACATCAACAAGATGATCGCCAACCTGCGCGACACCACGATCGCCAACAAGGAGCAGGACTGGCTCAAGGGCAACCTGGCCCGCATCTCGGCGCTCATGCAGGGTCGCCGGGATCTGGAGGACGTGGCCTCGCTGATCATGAGCGAGCTGACGCCGGTGGTGACCGCGCAGCACGGCGCGTTCTTCGTCGCGATGCCGCTCCTCGACGGCAAGGACATGGGCGCCGACGCCGAGGACCAGTACGAGCTGCGCATGCTCGGGTCGTACGGCTACTCCATGGGCTCCATGCCGACGTCGTTCCGGCCGGGCGAGGCGCTCATCGGGACGGCCGCCGAGGAGAAGCGCACGATCCTGGTGGAGAACGCGCCCAGCGGCTACCTGAAGATCTCCTCCGGTCTCGGAGAGGCGCCGCCCGCGCAGGTGATCGTCCTTCCGGTGCTGTTCGAGGGCAAGGTGCTCGGTGTCATCGAGCTCGCTTCCTTCACGCCCTTCACGCACATCCAGAAGGACTTCCTCAACCAGATCGCCGAGATGATCGCGACCAGCGTCAACACCATCTCCGTCAACACCAAGACGGAGGTGCTGCTGAAGCAGTCGCAGGAGCTGACGGAGCAGCTGCGGGAGCGGTCCGCCGAGTTGGAGAACCGGCAGAAGGCCCTCCAGTCGTCCAACGCCGAACTGGAGGAGAAGGCCGAGCTGCTGGCCCAGCAGAACCGGGACATCGAGGTCAAGAACACCGAGATCGAGGAGGCCCGGCAGGTTCTGGAGGAGCGCGCCGAGCAACTCGCCGTGTCGATGCGCTACAAGAGCGAGTTCCTCGCCAACATGTCGCACGAGCTGCGTACGCCGCTCAACTCGCTGCTGATCCTCGCCAAGCTGCTCGCCGACAACGCGGACTCCAACCTCACCCCGAAGCAGGTCGAGTTCGCCGAGACCATCCACGGGGCCGGTTCCGACCTGCTCCAGCTGATCAACGACATCCTCGACCTGTCGAAGGTCGAGGCGGGCAAGATGGACGTCTCCCCGACGCGTATCGCGCTCGTACAGCTCGTGGACTACGTGGAGGCCACCTTCCGGCCGCTGACCGCGGAGAAGGGTCTCGACCTGTCCGTCCGGGTCTCGCCGGAGCTGCCCGCCACGCTGCACACCGACGAGCAGCGGCTGCTGCAGGTGCTGCGCAACCTGCTGTCCAACGCGGTGAAGTTCACCGACTCCGGGGCCGTCGAGCTGGTCATCCGGCCCGCCGGGCGGGATGTGCCGGTGGCGATCCGGGAGCAGCTGCTCGAAGCCGGCTCGCTGCGCGACGCGGACGCCGATCTGATCGCGTTCTCCGTGACCGACACGGGCATCGGGATCGCGGGCAGCAAGATGCGGGTGATCTTCGAGGCGTTCAAGCAGGCCGACGGCACGACCAGCCGCAAGTACGGCGGTACCGGCCTCGGGCTGTCGATCTCCCGGGAGATCGCGCAGCTGCTCGGCGGTGAGATTTATGCGCAGAGCGAGCCGGGACGAGGGTCGACGTTCACGCTGTATCTGCCCCTGCACCCGAGCGAACTGCCGCCGCAGGGCTACCAGCAGTCCATGCCCGCCCTGGAGGCCGGTGACCTGGTGGCGTCCACCTCGGAGAACGGGCGGTCCGAGGTGTACGTCGAGACGCCGGCGGAGGTGAGGTCGTACCAGGAGACGCAGAACGGTGCGGCCGCGCTCTTCAGGCGCCGGCGCAGGACCGCGCCGGCCCTCGAGCAGCAGATCGGCCGACCGGACCAGTGGTCGGCGGTGGAGCACCAGGCCGCGCCGCAGCCGCGCCGGGGCATCCGGTTCGGCGGGGAGAAGGTGCTGATCGTCGACGACGACATCCGCAACGTCTTCGCGCTCACCAGCGTCCTCGAACAGCACGGTCTGTCCGTGCTCTACGCGGAGAACGGCCGTGAGGGCATCGAGGTGCTGGAACAGCACGAGGACGTGGCGGTCGTCCTGATGGACATCATGATGCCCGAGATGGACGGGTACGCGACGACGACGGCGATCCGCAGGATGCCGCAGTTCGCCGGGCTTCCGATCATCGCCCTGACCGCCAAGGCCATGAAGGGCGACCGGGAGAAGGCCATCGAGTCGGGTGCCTCCGACTACGTGACCAAGCCGGTCGATCCCGATCACCTGTTGTCGGTGATGGCGCAGTGGATGCGGGAGGAGTGATGGGAATCAGCGAAGATCACGCGGAGTTGTTGACTCAGGGTGCCCGACGCCGTGTAGAAGTACGGGATTCGGGGAACCTTCTGGTCTTCCGCTGCGTTTCTGCTACGTGCACAGTGACATCACGGTGACAGGGTGTGGCGACAGACAGGGTGCGGCTACGATGACCGGCACAAGGACGGGCGGCGAAAGGCAGTCGTCCCCAGGGGCGGCACCCGGTGCACATCCGGGGCGAGGAGGGCGGGCCATGGTGCAGAAGGCCAAGATCCTCCTGGTCGATGACCGGCCGGAGAATCTGCTGGCGCTGGAGGCCATCCTCTCCGCGCTCGATCAGACACTGGTGCGGGCATCGTCCGGGGAGGAAGCGCTCAAGGCGCTGCTCACGGACGACTTCGCGGTCATCCTGCTGGATGTCCAGATGCCCGGCATGGACGGTTTCGAGACCGCGGCACACATCAAACGGCGGGAGCGGACCCGGGACATCCCGATCATCTTCCTCACCGCGATCAACCACGGTCCGCATCACACCTTCCGCGGGTACGCGGCTGGCGCGGTGGACTACATCTCCAAGCCGTTCGACCCGTGGGTGCTGCGCGCGAAGGTCTCGGTCTTCGTCGAGCTTTACATGAAGAACTGCCAGCTCCGGGAGCAGGCGGCGCTGCTGCGGCTCCAGTTGGAGGGCGGCGGCAAGGCGGCGATCGGTGACGCGAAGGAACCGGCGGGGCTGCTCGCCGAGTTGTCCGCGCGGCTGGCCGCCGTCGAGGAGCAGGCGGAGGCTCTGTCCAAGCAATTGGACGACGAGTCCGCGGACGCGGCCGCGGTGGCCACCGCGGCCCATCTCGAACGCAAACTCACGGGATTGCGGCGGGCGCTGGACGCGCTGGAGCCCGGGACCGGAAATTCTCCCTCGGTGCCCTCGCAGAACTGACGTGTGGCGCAGGCGTCCTCGCGGCTCCTCGCGGGTGAGCCTGCGTCAGCTCGGCACTTCCCCGGGAGCGACACGAACGGGTGAAGCAGTGGGCACACGTGTCCCCGGTCGTCTCCACCGGTAATCTCACACCTATGGCCTCACGTCCCTCCGCAGCCAAGAAGCAGCCGGCGAAGAAGGCTGCCACCCCCGCGAAGGGTCCGGCGAAGAAGGCCGTCGCGAGGAAAGCACCAGCCAAGAAGGCGCCCGTCCGGAAGGCCGCGGCGAAGAAGGCCCTGCCGCCGAAGCCGGCGCCCAGCCCGACCGGCGGGATCCTCCGGCTCGTCCGGGCCCTCTGGCTCGGCCTCGCCCATGCCGTGGGCGCGGTGTTCCGCGGGATAGGGCAGGGTGCGAAGAACCTCGACCCCGCGCACCGGAAGGACGGCGTGGCACTCCTGCTGCTCGGCCTCGGCCTGATCGTCGCCGCCGGAACGTGGTCGAACCTCCGCGGTCCGGTCGGTGATCTCGTCGAGATCATCGTGACCGGCGCCTTCGGACGGCTCGACCTGCTCGTGCCGATACTGCTCGCGGTCATCGCCGTCCGGTTCATCCGGCACCCCGAGAAGCCCGAGGCCAACGGCCGGATCGTGATCGGTCTGTCGGCGCTCGTCATCGGCGTGCTCGGCCAGGTCCACATCGCCTGCGGCTCGCCCGCCCGCAGTGACGGCATGCAGGCGATAAGGGATGCCGGCGGCCTCATCGGCTGGGGAGCGGCGACCCCGCTGACGTACACCATGGGCGAGGTCCTCGCCGTACCGCTGCTTGTCCTGCTGACCGTCTTCGGGCTGCTCGTCGTCACGGCCACCCCGGTCAACGCCATCCCGCGGCGGCTGCGGGAGCTCGGCGTGCGGCTGGGCATCGTCCACGACCCGGCCGAGGACGAGTACATCGGGGACGACGACGAGCGCTACGACGACCAGTGGCGCGAGGCCCTGCCCGCACGGGGGGCCAGGCGCGGTACCGCCCCTGAGTCGTACGACCCCGACGGCGCCGAGCAGGACGCCCTCTCGCGGCGTCGTGGCCGCCCCCGGCGGTCCGCCGTGCCGCAGCCAGCGATGGACCGGCAGATGGACGCCGTGGACATCGCCGCGGCCGCCGCGGCGGACCTGGACGGCGTCGTCATGCACGGCCTGCCGCCCTCGCCGCTGGTCGCCGACCTCACCCAGGGGGTCAGCGTGGGGGACCGGGTGGAGACGACCCCGGTACCCACGCCGGTCCCGGCCGCGCGGCCCAAGCAGGAGAAGCTCAAGGTCGAGGTCGCCGACCTCACCAAGCCCGCTCCCGAGGCGCCGAGTGAGCTGCCCCCTCGCGCGGAGCAGCTCCAGTTGTCCGGGGACATCACCTACTCCCTGCCCTCGCTCGACCTCCTCGAGCGCGGCGGCCCCGGCAAGGCGCGCAGCGCGGCGAACGACGCCGTCGTCGCCTCGCTGACGAACGTCTTCACGGAGTTCAAGGTCGACGCCGCCGTCACCGGCTTCACACGCGGGCCGACGGTCACGCGCTACGAGGTCGAGCTCGGCCCCGCCGTCAAGGTCGAGCGGATCACCGCGCTGGCCAAGAACATCGCCTATGCCGTCGCCAGCCCGGACGTACGGATCATCAGCCCGATCCCCGGCAAGTCCGCGGTCGGCATCGAGATCCCGAACACCGACCGCGAGATGGTCAACCTGGGTGACGTGCTGCGGCTCGCGGCGGCCGCCGAGGACGATCACCCCATGCTGGTCGCGCTCGGCAAGGACGTCGAGGGCGGCTATGTGATGGCCAACCTGGCGAAGATGCCACACGTGCTTGTCGCCGGAGCCACCGGTTCCGGTAAGTCGTCGTGCATTAACTGCTTGATCACTTCCATCATGGTGCGCGCGACCCCCGAGGACGTGCGCATGGTCCTCGTCGACCCCAAGCGCGTGGAGCTGACCGCCTACGAGGGCATCCCGCACCTGATCACGCCGATCATCACCAACCCGAAGCGGGCCGCGGAGTCGCTCCAGTGGGTCGTACGGGAGATGGACCTGCGCTACGACGACCTGGCGGCGTTCGGGTACCGGCACATCGACGACTTCAACCAGGCCATCCGCGACGGCAAGCTCAAGACGCCGGAAGGCAGCGAGCGGGAGCTCAAGACCTATCCGTATCTGCTGGTGATCGTCGACGAGCTCGCCGACCTGATGATGGTCGCGCCGCGGGACGTCGAGGACTCGATCGTGCGCATCACGCAGCTCGCGCGTGCGGCCGGCATCCACCTGGTGCTCGCGACGCAGCGGCCCTCGGTGGACGTCGTCACCGGTCTGATCAAGGCGAACGTGCCCTCGCGGCTCGCCTTCGCCACCTCCTCGCTCGCCGACTCGCGCGTCATCCTCGACCAGCCCGGCGCCGAGAAGCTGATCGGCAAGGGCGACGGCCTCTTCCTGCCGATGGGGGCCAACAAGCCCACCCGTATGCAGGGCGCCTTCGTGACCGAGGACGAGGTGGCGGCGGTCGTCCAGCACTGCAAGGACCAGATGGCGCCGGTCTTCCGGGACGACGTGGTCGTGGGCACCAAGCAGAAGAAGGAGATCGACGAGGAGATCGGCGACGACCTCGACCTGCTGTGCCAGGCGGCCGAACTGGTCGTCTCCACGCAGTTCGGGTCGACCTCCATGCTCCAGCGCAAGCTCCGGGTCGGGTTCGCGAAGGCGGGGAGGCTGATGGACCTGATGGAGTCCCGCGGGATCGTCGGACCGAGCGAGGGGTCCAAGGCTCGTGACGTTCTCGTGAAGGCTGACGAGCTGGACGGAGTGCTCGCGGTGATCCGCGGGGAGGCTTGAGGGGAGACCGGAGCGGGTGCGGCCACCGATGTTCGATTGTGACTCACCCGTAAGGGATCATTGAGCAACCGTTTCCCTTCGGCGTACGTCAAGTTGAGGGAAGCGGAAAGCCGCTGCCCCGTCATCGGCGTGTCAGGCCATTCCGATGGCGTACAAAGTCCTACCGCCCGGTTGCCCCACCCTTTCGCACCCCCCCTAGACTGAACCTCCAGCACAGGTGGCTTAAACGCTCGAAAGGCGCCCCCGTGTCCATCGGCAACTCCCCTGAAGACGAGCGTCCGTTCGAAGACGACCGACAGGAAGCCCGCCTCTCCGTCGGTCAAGCCCTGAAACAGGCGCGGATCGAGGCAGGGCTGACCGTCGACGACGTCAGCAACGCCACCAGGGTCCGCATCGCCATCGTGCATGCCATCGAGGCGGACGACTTCGCCCCCTGCGGCGGCGATGTCTACGCCCGGGGTCACATCAGGACCCTGGCCAGGGCCGTCCACCTGGATCCGGCCCCCCTCATGGACCAGTTCTCCGCCGATCACGGCGGTGGCCGTCCGGCTCCGACCCCGGCCGCTCCGCTGTTCGAGGCGGAACGCATCCGTCCCGAACGGCGCGGACCCAACTGGACCGCGGCCATGGTCGCCGCCATCGTCGCCGTGGTCGGCTTCGTCGGGTTCACCGCCTTCAAGGGCGGGGACGACGGCGGGACGGTACAGGTCGCCGACGGCACCACGCCCGCCGTCACCAAGTCGCCCACGCCCAAGTCAGACAAGACCACCAAGGACCCGAAGCCGACGCCGTCCGACAGCGCCATCGCGGCGGCACCCCAGGACAAGGTCACCGTGCAGATCAGCGCCGCCGACGGCAAGAGCTGGATCCTCGCCAAGGACCACAACGGCCGGACCCTCTTCGACGGACTGCTCCAGCAGGGCGACACCCAGACCTTCCAGGACAGCGAGAAGGTCAACCTCGTCCTCGGCGACGCCGGGGCGATCCAGCTGTACGTGAACGGCAAGAAGATCGACGACGACTGGCAGCCGGGCGCCGTGGAGCGCCTGACGTACACGAAGGGCGACCCGCAGGTCGGCTGACGGCCTGCCCGGATTTTCGTTCCCGCGGGGTTGGCCACGGTCGGTCAACCCCGTCGACGTGGGGTGTCAGTGGGACGAAGTAGTCTTGAGCCCATGCCTGAACGCCGTACCGTCGCACTCGTCACCCTTGGCTGCGCCCGTAACGAGGTGGACTCGGAGGAGCTCGCAGGCCGTTTGGAGGCGGACGGCTGGGATCTCGTGGAGGACGCCGCGGACGCGGACGTCGCCGTCGTCAACACCTGTGGCTTCGTCGAGGCCGCCAAGAAGGACTCCGTCGACGCCCTCCTGGAGGCGAACGACCTCAAGGGGCACGGCAGAACCCAGGCCGTCGTGGCGGTGGGTTGCATGGCCGAGCGGTACGGCAAGAACCTCGCCGAGGCCCTCCCCGAGGCCGACGGAGTGCTCGGCTTCGACGACTACGCGGACATCTCCGACCGGCTCCAGACGATCCTCAGCGGTGGCGTCCACGCCTCGCACACCCCACGCGACCGGCGCAAGCTGCTGCCGATCAGCCCGGCCCAGCGTCAGGAGTCGGCGGCGGCCGTCGCCCTGCCCGGACACGGACCGGCCGTGGACGAGGCACAGCCCCCCGCCGATCTCCCGGAAGGGCTCGCCCCGGCCTCCGGCCCCCGCGCGCCCCTGCGCCGCCGTCTGGACGGGGCCCCGGTCGCCTCGGTGAAGCTCGCCTCCGGCTGCGACCGGCGCTGCACCTTCTGCGCCATCCCGTCCTTCCGCGGCTCCTTCATCTCGCGCCGGCCCTCGGACGTCCTGAACGAGACGCGCTGGCTGGCCGAGCAGGGCGTCAAGGAGATCATGCTGGTCTCCGAGAACAACACGTCGTACGGCAAGGACCTCGGCGACATCCGCCTGCTGGAGTCCCTGCTGCCCGAGCTCGCCGCGATCGACGGCCTCGAACGGGTGCGCGTCAGCTACCTCCAGCCCGCCGAGATGCGGCCCGGCCTGATCGACGTGCTGACGTCCACGCCCAAGGTGATGCCGTACTTCGACCTGTCCTTCCAGCACTCCGCCCCCGGTGTGCTGCGCGCGATGCGCCGCTTCGGCGACACCGACCGCTTCCTGGAGCTCCTCGACACCGTCCGCAGCAAGGCCCCCGAGGCCGGCGTGCGCTCCAACTTCATCGTGGGCTTCCCCGGCGAGACCGAGGCCGACCTCGCGGAGCTGGAGCGGTTCCTGAACGGCGCGCGCTTGGACGCGATCGGTGTCTTCGGGTACTCCGACGAGGAGGGCACCGAGGCCGCGACGTACGAGAACAAGCTGGACGAGGACGTCGTGGCCGAGCGGCTGGCGCACATCTCTCGGCTCGCCGAGGAACTCGTCTCGCAGCGTGCCGAGGAGCGCGTCGGCGAGACCGTGCACGTGCTGGTCGAGTCGGTGGACGAGGAGGGTGTGTACGGCCGCGGCGCACACCAGGCGCCGGAGACCGACGGCCAGGTGCTGCTCACAAGCGGCGAAGGTCTGAGCGTGGGTCGTATGGTCGAGGCGAAGGTGGTCGGTACGGAAGGTGTCGACCTGGTGGCCGAGCCGCTCCAGGGCTCGCTCGCGTGGAGTGAGGAGGCGGGCAGATGACCGGAGTTCCGGCGTCCGCTGCGGGTGGCCCCTCCGCCGCGAAGGGCGGACCGGCGGGCGGGGTCCCGGGTGCCGCGTCCGGCGCGGCTCCGAGCGCCCCTTCGGACCTGGTCTCCGGTACGGCTGCCGAGGCTCTGGTGAGCGTCGTCCCCGTGGTGGGCGGTGTTTCCGGAGCCGCTTCGGACGCCGACGTCGACTCCGGGGCGAAGCCCGCGCGGGGGAAGAAGATCGCGGCCGCTGCCGTCAACCAGGCCAGTGTCTGGAACATCGCCAACCTGCTGACCATGCTCCGGCTGCTTCTCGTGCCCGGCTTCGTGGCCCTGATGCTGGCCGCCGGCGGGTACGACCCGGCGTGGCGCTCGTTCGCCTGGGCGGCCTTCGCCGTCGCCATGATCACCGACCTGTTCGACGGGCACCTGGCGCGCGCCTACGACCTCGTCACCGACTTCGGGAAGATCGCCGACCCCATCGCCGACAAGGCGATCATGGGGGCCGCACTGCTCTGTCTCTCCGGTCTCGGCGACCTGCCGTGGTGGGTGACGATCGTCATCCTCGGCAGGGAACTGGGGATCACCCTGCTGCGTTTCCTCGTCATCCGGTACGGCGTGATCCCGGCCAGCCGCGGCGGCAAACTCAAGACCCTCAGCCAGGGCATCGCCGTAGGGATGTACATCCTGGCCCTGACGGGCTGGCTGGCCACGGCGAGGTTCTGGGTGATGGCCGTGGCGGTCGTCCTGACCGTCGTGACCGGACTCGACTATGTGAGACAGGCCATTGTGCTGCGCAGGCAGGGAATCGCCGAGCGCGAAGCAGCGTTGGAGGAGGCGGAAGCGTGAGTTCCCCGGCCGCCCAAGTGGTGCAACTACTCACAGTGAAGGGGCAGACGCTCGCGGTCGCCGAGTCGCTCACGGGTGGACTGGTTGCGGCGGAAATCACAGCGGTCCCCGGGGCGTCCCAGGCGTTCAGGGGTTCGGTGACCGCCTACGCCACCGAACTGAAGCACGAGCTGCTGGGTGTCGACGCCACCCTGCTGGACGAGCGAGGAGCGGTGGATCCGCAGGTCGCGACCCAGATGGCGGCCGGCGTACGCAAGGCGCTCGGTGCCGACTGGGGCATCGCGACGACCGGAGTCGCGGGCCCGGAACCGCAGGACGGCAAACCCGTGGGAACGGTTTTCGTGGCCGTGGACGGGCCCTCCGTGAGCGCTTCCACGGGAACCGGTGGCGGGAAAGTGACCGCGTTGCGGTTGAACGGCGACCGCGCGGAAATTCGTATGGAGAGTGTACGGAGCGTACTCGCACTGCTTCTGGAAGAGCTTGCGGGCGAACAGCCCGGAAATCAGCGGGCACAGGATACGGAACGGAACGGGGGGTTTTGATGTTTGCAGCCCTGAGTGAACACGACATCGCTCCCCGCACGGCCGCGGCGCAAGGCGGTACGGTGGGGCGTGAAGGATGCGGCTACGCGGTCCGAGGAGGGAGCCACCGATGATTCTGCTCCGTCGCCTGCTGGGTGACGTGCTGCGTCGGCAGCGCCAACGCCAGGGCCGTACTCTGCGCGAAGTCTCCTCGTCCGCCCGAGTCTCACTCGGCTATCTCTCCGAGGTGGAGCGGGGGCAGAAGGAGGCTTCCTCCGAGCTGCTGTCCGCGATCTGCGACGCGCTGGACGTACGGATGTCCGAGCTCATGCGGGAAGTGAGCGACGAGCTCGCCCTCGCCGAGCTGGCCCAGTCTGCTGCGGCCACTCCGAGCGCGCCGGTGTCGGCTCCGGTGCGCCCCATGCTGGGTGCCGTCTCCGTGAAGGGTGTGCCACCGGAACGGGTGACCATCAAGGCGCCCAGCGAAGCGGTGGACGTCGTAGCGGCGTGATGCCGAGTGTGCGCCGCCACGTGCTGACGGCGCGCTGAAAGAAGTGTGCGAGGCCCCGGACGGGCTTCTCCGAGTGATCTGGAGAGGCGCCGACCGGGGTTTTCGTGCATTTTGGAGCAGTGATCGTGCCACGTGCGTGCGTGTGCCCTCGGTGCGCCCTGCCGACGGCTGAGACGGCGGTCTAGCGTCCGGGCTGGAGGTGGCGGCATGGCGGGGCCGATCGTGCGCCGGGGGGTGACTCTCGGGCTCGGGGCGCTGTGGTGGTGGGCCATGGCGCGGTTGCTGCTGGCGCCGGACGCCGGGGTGCTCGAAGGGGCTGTCGCGGCCGGGGGGTGGGGGCTGAGCCTGCTGCCGGTGCACTGTGTGCCGAAGGCGCGGGCGGCGGGGGCGGTCGCCGCGGGGCGGTGGCGTCGCGCTTGGGGGGCGGGGAGGGGTGGGGGAAGGAGTGCGGAGGCTGGTCTGCCTGGTGGGACGGGTCGGTCTGGTGGGGTGGGGTGAGTCGGTCGGGGGAGGGGCCCGTCCGGTGGGTGGGTGATTCGGTGGGGTGGGTCCGTTGGATGGGGTGGGGTGATCATCCGGTCCGGTGGAGGGGGTTGGCGCGGCGGGTCGGTCCGGTGCGGTAGGCCGGTTCGCTGGGGAGGGTCGGATTCGTGGGGTGCCGGTCCGCTTGGAGGGTTTTGGTGGGATGGGTCGGCCTGGTGAGGTGAGTCGGCCGGTGGGAGGGTTGGTTTGGTGGGGTGTGCTGGTCTGGTGGGGTGGGTCGTCCTGGGGGACGGGGGCGGCTACCAGGGCATTGCCACTCCGCCGTTCGGGCGGAGGATCTGGCCTGTTGTGAAGGATGAGGCGTCCGAGGCCAGGTAGAGCACGGCGTGGGCGATGTCCTCCGGTTCGCCGACCCGGTTCAGGGGGGACAGGCGGGACATGAGCGCCTCGGTGTGAGCCTGCGTCTGCTCGTCATGGCGGTCGGTCATGGGGGTGCGGATCCAGCCCGGGGCGACCGCGTTGACCCGGATGCCGTAGCGGCCCACCTCGGTGGCCAGGGTCTTCGTCAGCTGGACCACCGCTGCCTTGGCCGCGCCGTAACAGAGCAGCCCAGGTCCGCCGGTGTCCACGGCGCCGGAGGCCATCGTGACGATGCTGCCCCTCGTCCCGCGGTCGAGCATCAGGCGGGCCGCCTCCTGGCAGGCGTACAGCACCCCCTTGAAGTTGACGTTCAGGACGCGGTCGAGGTCCTCGTCCCTCGTCTCCAGGACCGGGCTGCTGTGCATGATCCCGGCGACCGCGGCCAGAGCGTCCAGGCGCTCGCAGGAGGTGATGGCCCGGCGGAGCTGCTCGCGGTCGGTGACGTCGAGGGGGTGGGTGTGTGCCGTGCCCCCTGCGCCCTTGATCAGGGTCGCCGTCTCGTGCAGGCCCTGCTCGTCGCGGTCCGCGCAGTGCACGGTGGCGCCCGCCTCGGCGAACAGGACGGCTGACGCGCGGCCGATACCGCTCGCTGCGCCGGTGACGAACGCGGTGCGTCCGGTGAGGTCGTACGCGCTGACGGCCATGGAGCGACCGTACGAGCGTTTCTGACGGGGCGTCAATCAGTCGTACGGCGTGAGGTTCTGGGGTGTGTTCCGCTCGGTGCCCTGCGGTGTGGGTGCGGTGCCGGGCCGATCTGGCAGTGGGGGCACCAGTACGTGGGGCGTTCGCGGGAGCCGTCGCCCTGGTCGGCGGAGCGGATCGAGGTGTGGCAGCGGAGACAGGGGCGGGGTGCGCGGCCGTACACGAACAGGTCCTGGCCGCGGCGGCCCGTCGTGCTGCGGACCGGGCGGTCGCGGTTGGCCTCCAGGAGCTTCTTGGCGAGCGCGGGGACCTGGGTGGCGCGGTCCGCGGGGAGAGCGCCAACGGGGAGCCAGGGGGTGGCGCCGAGCAGGAAGCAGAGCTCGCTCTTGTAGACATTGCCGATGCCGGCGAGGTTGCGCTGGTCGAGGAGGGCCTCGCCGAGAGGGCGGGCGGGGTCCTGGAGGAGGTTCACGAGAGCGCGCTCGGGGTCCCAGTCCGGGCCCAGGAGGTCGGGGCCCAGGTGGCCGACCGCCCTGTGCTCGTCGGTGGTGCGGAGGAGTTCGAGGACGGGGAGGCGGTAGCCGACGGCCGTGCGGTCAACGGTGCCGAGGATCGCGCGGATCTGGTGGGTTGGGCCGCCGGTCCAGCGCTGGTTGTCGGCGTACACCCTCCAGGATCCGTCCATGCGCAGGTGGGAGTGGAGCGTCAGGCCACCTTCGATACGGGCGAGGAAGTGCTTGCCGCGCGGGGTGACGTCGAGGACCTTGCGGCCTGTGAGGTCGGCTGTTGCGTATTTCGGCACCCTGAGGTCGCTACGCGTCAGCACCTTGCCTGCGAGGGCGTCGTGCAGGCGCCTCGCGGACTGCCAGACCGTGTCTCCTTCGGGCATGGGTCAAGGGTGGCATGGGGGTGGGGACGGGGGCGTGCGGCGCGTTCGGCCCCGGCCTCGTTCGGGGATCTGGTGGCGTGTCATGCGCGGAGGCGTAGGCCGCGGGGGGTGGCGATGAAGCCCGCTGTCTCCAGGAGGGTGCCGATGGGGGAGGTCAGGGCTGAGGTGCCGTTGACGCGTTCCACTGTGACGGTGCCGAGGGAACCGGCCTTCGCCGCTTTCGCGAGGGCTTCGGCCGCCGCATACAGGCGGGGGTCGTCGGTGGGGGTGGTGTCGGGGGCGGACGGCCAGGCCAAGAGGGTTTTGCCGCCTCGCTCCATATAGAGCGTGAGCTCGCCGTCGACGACGACCACCAGGGAGCCCGCCTTGCGGCCCGGCTTGTGCCCGGCCTCGGTCGGGGGCTCGGGCCAGGGGAGCGCGGCACCGTAGGCGTTTGCGGGGTCGGCGGCTGCGAGGACCACTGCTCGGGAGTCGTCGGAGGCGTTGTGCCTGCGGCTGCCGAAGCCTGAGCCTGAGCCAGGCGTGGGATGGGTGTGCGTGCTCTGGACTCCGGGCCTGGGATAGTCGCGCGGCGAGATGTACTCGTCACGGGAGGCACGGGAGGCACGGGAGGCAGGGGAGGCAGGGGTGGTGGTGGCCGGGCTGCTGAAGCCGTTGCTTCCGAAGGCGGCGCTCTGGCCGGTCTCGCGAGTGTCCTGTTCGGTGGAGGGGTCGAAGGGGCCGAAGGCGTCCGCCCAGTCGACGTCATCGGTCACGGTGCCGTCGGCACCCGCGAGGTTGTCGGGGGCCCAGGGGGCGGCACCCGCCGGAGCACTGCCCGGCACCGGCTCGCCCCTGTCGCGGGCGGTGGACACCGCTCGCAGGCGGTCGACCGCTCCGTCCATCGCGAACTGGGCGGCGCCGAGGCCTTCCACCACATAGCCGCGGCGGGCCTGGCCGTTGTCCTCGAAGGCGGAGAGGATGCGGTACGTCGCCGAGAAGCCGCCCTCGACGCCCTCCGCCGCGACCGCTCCCCGGGTGACCACTCCGTGCCTGTCGAGGAGGGTGCGGGCCAAGGCGTGGGCGCGCACGGTCGGGTCGGCTTCACGTGGGGGGAGCAGGGACCAGCGGCCGGCGACGGTCGGGGGGCCGGTGCGCGAGGCGGTGCGGGCCGCGGCGGTGAGGGAGCCGTAGCGGCCGCGCGGGATGGTGCGTTTGGCGCGATGGGCGGTGGAACCGGCGGTACGGCCGGAGCCCAGCAGGGAGCGCATGGGGGTGAGGGTGTCGTTGGTGAGCCGGCCGGACCAGGCCAGGTCCCATACCGCGTCGGCCAGTTGGGGGTCGGTGGCGTCGGGGTGGGTGGTCGCGCGGACCTGGTCGGCGATCTGACGGAAGAACAGGCCGTAGCCGCCGGAGAGGGCGTCCAGGACGGACTGGTGGAGCGCCGTCAGCTCCAGGGGGTGGGGCGGAGGCAGCAGGAGAGGGGCCGCGTCCGCCAGGTACAGGGAGACCCAGCCGTCCTTGCCGGGGAGTGCGCCCGCTCCGGCCCACACGAGCTCTCCGGCCGCGGTGAGTTCGTCGAGCATGGCCGGGGTGTAGTTCGCGACGCGTGAGGGCAGGACGAGCTTCTCCAAGGCGGAGGCGGGCACGGATGCGCTCTGCAACTGCTCGACGGCACGCACCAGGCCGTCGATGCCGCGCAGGGAGTGGCCCCTGCCGATGTGCTGCCACTGCGGGAGGAACTGGGCCAGCGCCGGTGGCGGCACCGGTTCGAGTTCGTGCCGCAGGGCGGCCAGGGAGCGGCGGCGCAGGCGGCGGAGCACCGTCGCGTCGCACCACTCCTGGCCGATGCCCGCCGGGTGGAACTCGCCCTGTACGACCCGTCCGCTCGCGGCGAGGCGCTGCAACGCGCCCTCGGTGACCGCCGCGCCCAGACCGAAGCGAGTCGCGGCCGACGCGGAGGTGAACGGGCCGTGCGTGCGGGCGTGGCGGGCCAGCAGGTCGCCGAGGGGATCCTTGACCGGCTCGGTGAAGGCCTCCGGGACACCGACCGGCAGCGCTGTGCCGAGTGCGTCGCGCAGGCGGCCCGCGTCCTCGATCGCCGCCCAGTGGTCGGCGCCGGCGATACGGACCTTGATCGTGCGACGGGCTCGGGCGAGGTCCTGCGCCCACTGCGGCTCGGCGCCGCGCTCGGCCAACTCGGCGTCCGTGAGCGGGCCGAGGACGCGGAGGATGTCCGCGACGCCTTCGGCGTCCTTGACGCGGCGGTCCTCGGCCAGCCACTGGAGCTCCCGCTCCAGCTCGGTCAGTACCTCGGCGTCCAGCAGCTCTCGGAGCTCCGCCTGGCCGAGCAGCTCCGCAAGCAGGCGCGAATCCAGCGAGAGGGCCGCCGCGCGGCGCTCGGCGAGGGGTGAGTCGCCCTCGTAGAGGAACTGCGCGACGTAGCCGAAGAGGAGGGAACGGGCGAAGGGGGAGGGCTCGGGGGTGGTGACCTCGACGAGGCGGACCTTGCGGGCTTCCAGGTCGCCCATCAGCTCGACGAGCCCGGGGACGTCGAAGACGTCCTGGAGGCATTCGCGGATCGCCTCCAGGACGATCGGGAAGGAGCCGAACTCGCTCGCCACCTGGAGCAGTTGGGATGCCCGCTGGCGCTGCTGCCACAGCGGGGTGCGCTTGCCCGGGTTGCGGCGGGGCAGCAGGAGCGCGCGGGCGGCGCATTCGCGGAAGCGGGAGGCGAACAGGGCCGAGCCGCCGACCTGGTCGGTGACCAGCTGGTCGACTTCGCCCTTGTCGAAGACGACGTCCGCGGCGCCCACGGGGGCCTGGTCGGAGTCGTACTCCGTGCCGGTCCTGGTGGGTTCCTGGTCGAGGAGGTCCAGGCTCATCAGGTCGGCGTCGGGCAGCCGCAGGACGATGCCGTCGTCGGCGTGCATTACCTGGGCGTCCATGCCGTAGCGCTCGGAGAGCTTGGCGCCGAGGGCGAGGGCCCACGGGGCGTGGACCTGGGCGCCGAAGGGGGAGTGGACGACGACCCGCCAGTCGCCGAGTTCGTCACGGAAGCGCTCCACGACGATCGTGCGGTCGTCCGGGATGTGGCCGCAGGCCTCGCGCTGCTCGTCGAGGTAGGACAGGACGTTGTCCGCCGCCCATGCGTCCAGGCCCGCGGCGAGGAGACGCAGGCGGGCGTCGTCCTTGGGGAGCGAGCCGACCTCGCGGAGGAACGCGCCCACCGCGCGGCCCAGTTCGAGGGGGCGGCCCAGTTGGTCGCCCTTCCAGAAGGGCAGCCGGCCGGGGACGCCGGGGGCGGGGGAGACCAGGACGCGGTCGCGGGTGATGTCCTCGATCCGCCAGGAGCTGGTGCCGAGCGTGAAGACGTCCCCCACACGCGACTCGTAGACCATCTCCTCGTCCAGCTCACCGACCCTTCCGCCGCCCTTCTTCGGGTCGGAACCGGCGAGGAAGACGCCGAAGAGGCCGCGGTCGGGAATGGTGCCGCCGGAGGTGACGGCGAGGCGCTGGGCGCCCGGCCGGCCCGTGATGGTGCCGGCGATGCGGTCCCAGACCACGCGCGGGCGCAGTTCGGCGAAGGCGTCGGAGGGGTAGCGGCCGGCGAGCATGTCGAGGACCGCGGTGAACGCGGACTCGGGCAGGGAGGCGAAGGGGGCTGCCCTTCGGACGGTGGCGAGGAGGTCGTCCAGTTGCCAGGTGTCCATTGCCGTCATCGCGACGATCTGCTGGGCGAGGACGTCCAGGGGGTTCGCGGGGACCTTGAGGGACTCGATGGAGCCGGTGCGCATGCGTTCCGTGACGACCGCTGCCTGGACGAGGTCGCCTCGGTACTTCGGGAAGACCACGCCGGTGGAGACCGCGCCCACCTGGTGGCCCGCGCGGCCCACCCGCTGGAGACCGGAGGCCACGGAGGGGGGTGACTCGACCTGGATCACGAGGTCCACCGCGCCCATGTCGATACCGAGTTCGAGGCTGGACGTGGCCACTACGGCGGGGAGACGGCCGGCTTTGAGGTCTTCCTCGACCAGGGCGCGCTGTTCCTTGGAGACCGAGCCGTGGTGTGCCCGGGCGATGACCGGGGGAGCGCCCTGGGCCGCGCCGGAGCCGCCCATGAGTTCGGCCGGGGCGTGGTGTTCGTCCAGGGGCTCGCCGGTGGCACGTTCGTAGGCGATCTCGTTGAGGCGGTTGCAGAGGCGTTCCGCGAGGCGGCGGGAGTTCGCGAAGACGATCGTGGAGCGGTGGGACTGGACCAGATCGGCGATGCGCTCCTCGACGTGCGGCCAGATCGAGGGTCGCTCCGCGCCCTCGGAGCCGTCGGCCACCGGAGAGCCGCCCAGCTCGCCGAGGTCCTCCACCGGGACCACCACCGAGAGGTCGAACTCCTTGCCCGACTTCGGCTGGACGATCTCCGCCTTGCGCTGGGGGGAGAGATAGCGGGCGATCTCGTCGACCGGGCGGACCGTGGCGGAGAGGCCGATGCGGCGGGCGGGCTTCGGGAGGAGTTCGTCCAGGCGCTCGAGGGAGAGGGCCAGGTGGGCGCCGCGCTTGGTACCGGCCACGGCGTGCACTTCGTCGAGGATCACCGTCTCGATGCCGGTGAGTGCGTCGCGGGCCGCGGACGTCAGCATCAGGAACAGGGATTCCGGAGTGGTGATCAGGATGTCCGGGGGGCGGGTGGCGAGGGCGCGGCGCTCGGCGGCGGGGGTGTCGCCGGAGCGGATGCCGACCTTGATCTCGGGTTCGGGCAGGCCGAGGCGGACGGATTCCTGGCGGATGCCGGTGAGGGGGCTGCGGAGGTTGCGCTCCACGTCCACGGCGAGGGCCTTGAGCGGGGAGACGTACAGGACCCGGCAGCGTTTCCTCGGGTCCGCGGGCGGGGGTGTGGAGGCGAGCTGGTCCAGGGCTGCCAGGAACGCGGCCAGGGTTTTGCCGGAGCCGGTGGGGGCGACCACCAGGACGTCCGAGCCCTCTGCGATGGCCTGCCACGCGCCTGTCTGGGCTGTGGTGGGCGCGTCGAACGCACCCGTGAACCAGCCGCGGGTCGCGGGGGAGAAGCCGTTCAGGGCTCGGTGAGCGGGGCTGACCATGTGTCCATCCTGCACCCGGCCACTGACAATGGCCCTGACCTGCGGGTTGCCTCCGGCGGGCAGGCGGGCAGGCGGGCAGGCGGGCAGGCGGGCAGGCGGGCAGGCGGGCCAGCAGGTCGGGGCCGGGGTGCGGGCGCCCGCCTCCGGGTCCGGCGGACGCTGTCCCTCGCCTCGACCGGTACGGGGTGAGGGGGCTGCCGAGACCGGCCGACGACCTGCCCCGGCACATCCGATGCCGTCGGCGTGACAATGGGGACATGGTGGGTTCCAGCGAGCGGGCGCGGCACTGGCGCTATGCCGAGTTGCCCGGGGTCGATCTGCTGCGGGCCCGGTATGTGCGCAAGACCTTTGTGCGGCATACGCATGAGAACTTCGTGATCGCGGCCATCGCCGACGGGGCGGAGGTCTTTCACCACCGGGGGGCCGACCAGTACGCGGGAGCCGGCACGCTGGCGCTGGTCAATCCCGACACGCCTCATACGGGACGGGCGGGGGTTCCCGAGGGCTGGCGGTACGGGGCCGTCTACCCCTCGCCCGAGGTGGTCGCCGCGATCGCCGCCGAGACCACCTCGCTGCGCGGTACACCCGGCTTCGTGCGGCCCGTGCTCGAGGATCCGTATGCGGTCGGGCTGGTGCATCAGGTCCTGCGGGCTGCGGACGAGGGGAACGCGTTGGCCGCCGACACCCTGTTGCGGGTTGCCGTGACACGGTTGCTGCGCTCGAACGGTGGGGCGCTGCCGGAGCTGGACGTGCGATCCGCGGGGGCCCGGACCGCCGTGCGCGCGCGTGCCGTGCTGGAGGAGCGGATGGCCGAGCCGCCGACTCTGGAGGGACTGGCCGCCGATCTCGGGACCAGTCCGTTCGCGCTGTTGCGGGCCTTTCGGAGGCTCTACGGGATGCCGCCGCACACGTGGCTGACGGATGCGCGGGTACGACGGGCCCGGCGACTGCTGGACGCGGGGGTCGGTCCGGCGTCCGCCGCCGTAGAGGTGGGATTCACGGACCAGCCTCATCTGAACCGGCATTTCACGCGGATCGTCGGAGTGCCCCCAGGGGCCTACCAGCGCGAGCGCAAGAACGTACAAGACTCCTCCGGGCGGCTGCCTCTAACGTCCGAGGCGTGGCAGAACAACCAGCACTCGCAGATACGCACACCGACGACGCAGGAAGGCCTGACTCCGCCGTCGTACGAGACGCCCTCGGAGTCGGGGTGGCCGTCGGACTGTCCGGTTTCGCCTTCGGGGTGACCTCGGCCGGCAGCGGGCTCACGCTGGCGCAGACCTGTGCTCTCAGTCTCCTGGTGTTCACGGGCGCGTCCCAGTTCGCCCTCGTGGGAGCGCTCGCGGCCGGAGGCGGTCCTCTTACGGCGGCTGCCGGAGCCTTCTTCCTGGGGGTGCGCAACACGTTCTACGGACTGCGGCTGTCGCAGTTGCTCGCGCTCCCGCGCACGGTACGGCCCTTCGCCGCCCAATGGGTGATCGACGAGACGGCGGCGGTCACGCTGGCGCAGCCCACGCGGCGTGGTGCGCGCATCGGGTTCGCCGTCACGGGGCTGAGTCTGTACGTGCTGTGGAATCTGACCACCTTGCTGGGCGCCCTGGGAGCCGACGCGATCGGTGACACACGCGTGTGGGGGCTGGACGCGGCCGGCCCCGCTGTCTTCCTCGCGCTGCTCGCGCCCATGGTGAAGAGCGGCACCGAACGGGTCGTGGCCGGGCTCGCCGTGTTGCTCGGGCTCGGTCTGCTTCCTGTGCTGCCCGCCGGCGTGCCGGTGCTGGCGGCCGCTCTCGCGGCGCCTCTCGTCCTGTGGGTGCGAGGGCGTCGGGAGCGGGCGCGGAAGGAGGAGCGGTGAACACCTGGATCGCCGTAGGAGCCACCGCCCTTGGGTGTTACGCCGTCAAGCTCATCGGGCTGCTCGTACCCGCGGGGGTTCTCGACCGGCCCTTGGTGAAGCGGCTCGCCGCACTGCTGCCCGTGGCGCTGCTGGCCGCGCTCACCGCCCAGCAGACCTTCGCCGACGGACGGGTGCCGGTGCTCGACGCCCGGGCCGCGGGGCTGGCCGCGGCCGCCGTGGCGCTGCTTCTGCGGGCTCCGTTCCTGCTCGTGGTCGCGGCCGCCGTGGTCGTGACGGCGGGCGTGCGGGCCGTAGGAGGGTGACGTGCCGCCGGCCCGCCCGCGCGGGACCGCCGTACGGGCTCAGCCCACTCCGCGCCCGTAGGCCCGCAGGGTCTGCAGGGCCTCGATCGTCACGACGGGGCGCGCTTCGAGGGCGGTGGCCGGTGCCCACTGGCGCCAGCGGATCGGCCAGCCGCCGTCCTCCAGCTGCTCGGCCGCCAGGAAGTCCAGCGAACGGGCCATCTCGTCGTCCGTGAACCACGCGCGCGCGAGGGAGTCCGCGGTCCTCGCGTAGTCGTGCGGGAAGTGGTGCTCTCCCGGGGCGTAGCCGGGGGGGACGGGGAACGCGCCGAGGTTCCCGGGATCCAGCGCGGCCAGCCGCTGCTCACGCACGAGGCGGCCCAGACGGTCGGCCGTCGCCTCCGCGCGCGAGCGGTCGGTGGCGGAGTCCAGGAAGGTCAGGGCGGCCTGGATCTCGTACGGGTGGGACACCTGGAGGGACTCCACCGCCTGCCAGCAGAAGTCCGTGGCCCGGAACAGCCAGGCGTGCCACACCTCGTTGCGGTGCAGCAGACCGACCACGGGGCCGGTGACGAGCAGCTCGCTCGGCGGGGCGTCCACGACCGGCATGAAGGGGGCCGTCGGATAGCCGCGCTGTGCGGGAGTGACCGCGGGCAGGGCGCCGTCCGCGGTGGACACGGACGTGAGATAGCGGCACACACGCTCCACGCGCTGTCCGCCGCAGCGTCCGACGGCGTCCAGGACCCGCAGGGCCCGAGCGGTGTGCAGGGGCTGGCTGACCGGGCCGCGCAGATCGGGCTCCAGCGCGTGGCCGTACCCGCCGTCCGCGTTGCGGTAGGCGTCCAGGGCCGTCTCCACCGGATCGGGGTCGCCGTTGAGGAAGTGGTACGCGAACAGACGCTGTTCCAGCACACGCGCGGTGAGCCAGACGAAGTGCTCGGCGCGGAAGAGCGGGGAGTGCGCCGGTGGCGTCTGGGGGAGTGGGGAAGCTCCTGTTTCGGGCATGCGTCAGACCGTAGGACGGAAAGCGGTCTCGGCACGTGGTCCCGGCTCAGGCCCACCCCCAGGGGCGGGATACTGGAGTCATGCGGTTGACGGTCTTCTGGCAGCGAATGGCGGAACACTTCGGTCCGGGGTACGCCGACACCTTCGCGCGCGATCACGTGATGACGGAGCTCGGCGGCCGAACGGTGCACGAGGCGCTGGACGCGGGCTGGGACGCCAAGGAGGTGTGGCGCGTGGTCTGCAGCGTCATGAACGTGCCGGGGGAGAGGCATTGAGCGGTCGTGGACATCCGGGGGAAGAATCGCCTGCTGGTCGTGAACATCTCACGAAAGAGGCGCTGACCGGTCACGAAGATCGCGGGACGGTGACCGATTGTCAGTCACGTGGGCGAGACTTGGTCCGTGGCACCCACTGACGAGACCGGGCAGACAGCCCCACAGGCATCTCCGTTCGGCACGACGCCGCCCACGCCGCCCCCGGCCGGCACCGGGCCGAACGCCCGCATGCCGCGCTGGCTGCCGCGCGCCATGGTGCTCGCGCTCGCCCTCATCGCCGTGTTCCAGCTGGGCAGTTGGGCCTTCCACCAGCTCATCGGGCTGCTGATCAACATCCTCATCGCGTTCTTCCTGGCCCTCGCCATCGAACCCGCGGTGAGCAAGATGGCCGCACGCGGCATGCGCAGGGGACTCGCCACCTTCCTCGTCTTCTTCGCGGTGCTGATCGCGGTCGCGGGCTTCGTCACGCTGCTCGGTTCGATGCTCGCGGGCCAGATCATCAAGATCGTCGAGGACTTCCCGGACTACCTCGACTCCGTCATCGCCTGGATCAACGGGCACTTCCACACCGAACTCAAGCGCGTGGACGTCCAGGAGGGCCTGCTCCGCTCCGACTGGCTGCGCAACTACGTGCAGAACAGCGCCACCGGTGTCCTGGACGTGTCCGCCCAGGTCCTCGGCGGCCTCTTCCAGCTGCTGACGATCGCTCTGTTCTCGTTCTACTTCGCCGCGGACGGCCCGCGGCTGCGCCGCACGATCTGTTCCGTCCTGCCGCCCGCCCGGCAGGCCGAGGTGCTGCGCGCGTGGGAGATCGCCGTGGACAAGACCGGCGGTTACATCTACTCGCGCGGTCTGATGGCGCTCGTCTCCGGAGTCGCGCACTACGTACTGCTCCAGGCCCTCGATGTGCCGTACGCGCCCGTGCTCGCCGTGTGGGTGGGCCTGGTCTCGCAGTTCATCCCGACCATCGGCACCTATCTCGCGGGCGCCCTGCCGATGCTGATCGCCTTCACGGTCGATCCCTGGTACGCGCTGTGGGTACTGGTCTTCGTGGTGATCTACCAGCAGTTCGAGAACTACGTGCTCCAGCCCAAGCTGACCTCGAAGACCGTCGACATCCACCCCGCGGTCGCCTTCGGCTCGGTCTTCGCGGGTACCGCTCTCCTGGGTGCCGTCGGGGCCCTGATCGCCATCCCGGCGGTCGCCACGCTTCAGGCGTTCCTGGGGGCGTACGTCAAGCGGTACGACGTCACGGACGATCCCCGGGTCCATGGGCACCGGAAGGGGGGCGACGGGCCCTCGCCGGTCACCCGCGCGCGTGCGCTGTGGGAGCACCGGCGGCAGAGGCCGCAGGACTCCGCCGACGACCCGCCCTCGTCCTGAGGGCGCCGGGGTCAGTGGGGGAGAGCTGCCCACACCCCGGCGCCGATGACGGCCGCCACGTAGCAGCCGATCGCCGCGCACAGGGTCCGCCGCCGTGCTGTCTCGCGCCAGGGCGCGCGGGACAGCAGCCACGCCAGTGCGGGCAGGACCAGGACCGCGTGCAGGCTCACCCCGTGCAGTGGCTTGAGCGGTGCGGTCGAGCGGTAGGCCGCCTCCTGGTGGCCGGTACGGGTGAGGACGACACCGCGCGCGATCATCGCGGCACCCGAGGCGAGCGCGACGAAGAGGATCGCGAACCCCGACCGCACCGCGAGGTCCATCCCCGCGGGGCCCGACGGCCGGTGCCGGAACGACGCGAGGGCGAACACGGTCAGCAGCACCACGAGGACGCCGCCGCCCACCGCGAGCGTCATGGACACCGCCGTGTCGAAGGGGGTCTCCATGTCGAGGTGCGAGGGCACTCCGCGCCACGCCTGGAGGGTGATGCCGCCGACCTCCACCACGCAGTCCACCGCGAACACTGCTAGCAGCAGGGCACGCAGCCGCGGGCCGACGCGCAGATACGACGTGACCCAGGTGACCGCGATCAGCGTCACTCCGAAGGACACCCCGAACGTCACCGGCTTGCGCCAGGAGACCGGCCCGTCCCAGGGGCCGCCGTCCACGGCGAACACGATCAGATGCGCGAGCCCGGAGAGGACCAGGAGAAGACCGGTGCCGTGGCAGAGACGCGCCACGCGGCGTGCATCGGGAAGCCGCGGCACCGATGACCGTGGCGGCGCCGAGGGCGCTTCCGTCGGAACCGGGTTCATCAGGCCGACGCCCCTTTCCGGGCCGGGATGGCTGCGGCCCGGGCGAGTGCCAGGGCGTCGAGTGTGCCGCGTTCGGTGACCGGGGAGGCGATGAGCGTGGTGTCCCCCGAGGAGAGGTGCTCGCCGGTGTCCGGGGCGAGGATCCCGCCTCCGCCGATGAACAGGCCCACCGCGAGAGCGAGACCCGTCGTCCGGCGATTCGCGCGCGGGATCAGCAGGCCCGCCGCCACGAGTGGAATGAGCGGGCCGCGCGGGAGGGCGGGACGGTCCGCGCCGACGGCGGACGCGGCCGGCAGGCGCCGCGCCGACAGGGTTGCGATCAGAGCAGGGGGAGGTGCTGTCCCGAGGGCGCTCGGGGTGGTCCGGGTGCTCGTCCTGGTCTCCATGGCACAAGACTCGCGACGACGGTCCGCCTGGTCGTCGTACCGTCGAAGGCATCTGAAGTACGCCGGAGGAAGTAGCCGGAACGCCCCGCAGGAGCAGGCCGGAACCTGTCGGAGGAAGTGGCTCGGGTGCCGCGTGGTGCGCTTGACACGAAAATCGAACATCCATTCATATGGAAGCTCCGGCGAGGCCAGCGGTGGGCGTTTCAGCATGGTTTGCATGGAGAAATACCCGAGTTATCCACAGGCCGGACGGGCGTCGGGACGCATTGTCAGTGGCAGGCGTTAGCGTCTTTGACGTGAAGCGATCGACTCAAGCAAATCGGGTGGAACCCATGGCAGGAACCGACCGCGAGAAGGCGTTGGACGCCGCGCTCGCACAGATTGAACGACAGTTCGGCAAGGGCGCAGTGATGCGCCTGGGCGAGCGACCGAACGAGCCCATCGAGGTCATCCACACAGGGTCGACCGCGCTGGACGTCGCCCTCGGCGTCGGCGGCCTGCCGCGCGGCCGAGTGGTGGAGGTGTACGGCCCGGAGTCCTCCGGCAAGACGACGCTGACGCTGCACGCCGTGGCGAACGCACAGAAGGCCGGCGGCCAGGTGGCCTTCATCGACGCCGAGCACGCCCTCGACCCCGAGTACGCGAAGAAGCTCGGCGTCGACATCGACAACCTGATCCTGTCCCAGCCGGACAACGGCGAGCAGGCGTTGGAGATCGTCGACATGCTCGTCCGCTCCGGAGCGCTCGACCTCATCGTCATCGACTCCGTCGCCGCCCTCGTGCCGCGCGCCGAGATCGAGGGCGAGATGGGCGACTCGCACGTGGGTCTGCAGGCCCGTCTGATGAGCCAGGCCCTGCGAAAGATCACCAGCGCGCTCAACCAGTCGAAGACCACCGCGATCTTCATCAACCAGCTCCGCGAGAAGATCGGCGTCATGTTCGGCTCCCCGGAGACCACGACCGGTGGCCGGGCGCTGAAGTTCTACGCCTCGGTGCGACTCGACATCCGCCGCATCGAGACCCTGAAGGACGGCACGGACGCGGTCGGCAACCGCACCCGCGTCAAGGTGGTCAAGAACAAGGTCGCGCCGCCCTTCAAGCAGGCCGAGTTCGACATCCTCTACGGGCAGGGCATCAGCCGCGAGGGCGGCCTGATCGACATGGGCGTGGAGAACGGCTTCGTCCGCAAGGCCGGCGCCTGGTACACGTACGAGGGCGACCAGCTGGGACAGGGCAAGGAGAACGCCCGCAACTTCCTGAAGGACAACCCCGACCTCGCCAACGAGATCGAGAAGAAGATCCTGGAGAAGCTGGGCGTCGGCGTGCGGCCCGAGGAGCCTGCCGCCGAACCGGGTCCGGACGCGGCGGCCACCGCTCCGGCGGACGACGTCGCGAAGACGGCGTCCACGCCTGCGGCGGCCAAGGCCGCCAAGACCAAGGCCGTGGCTGCCAAGAGCTGAGACCGTGACACGGCGAACCGACTGGACCGAGTACGCCTCCCCCGACGCCCCGCGTGAGCGGGGAAGGGGCGGCACCGGCCACAGGGAGGACACCGGCCCGCGCAGCCATCGGGGAGAGGCCGCACGGCGCGGTGACGAGGGATACGGCAGCACGTCGTCGTACGGCACCGATGGGCCCTACGACGACTGGCCGGGCGAGGCCACCGGCCGTGGTGACCGGCCGGGAGAAGGGGTGCCGGACGGCGGCGAGTGGCCGGAGGGCGGCTCGGCGCGCGGCTCGGGCTCACCCGGTGGAGGCTCACGCCGGGGCGGCCGCACAGCACGAGGTGAGAGTGGCTCACCAGGGTCACCAGGGGGACGTGGACACCGTAGGCGCGGCTTCGGGGAGCTGTCGCCCGGTGAGGACGGAGGCGGCCCCTCCTCGTCGAGGGCCGGGAAGGGGGAGCCTCCGGCGGACCCGGTGGAGCGGGCACGGGCGATCTGTCTGCGCCTGCTCACCGGGACCCCGCGCACGCGGAAGCAGCTCGCCGATGCCCTGCGCAAGCGGGAGATCCCGGATGACGCCGCCGAGGAGGTGCTGTCGCGGTTCGAGGAGGTCGGACTGATCAACGACAGCGCGTTCGCGGAGGCCTGGGTGGAGTCCCGGCACCATGGCCGGGGGCTCGCCCGGCGGGCGCTCGCCCAGGAGCTGCGGACCAAGGGCGTCGACTCCACGCTGATCGACGAGGCCGTCTCGCAGCTCGACTCCGAACAGGAGGAGGTGACGGCGCGCGAGTTGGTCGACCGCAAGCTGCGCGCCACGCGTGGCCTCGACCGCGACAAACGACTGCGCCGCCTCGCCGGCATGCTCGCCCGCAAGGGCTACTCCGAGGGCATGGCCCTGCGGGTGGTCCGCCAGGCTCTCGAGGAGGAGGGCGAGGAGACGGAGTTCCTCGGCGACGAGGGGTTCTGAGACGGGGGTGACAACGGAGCAGTTGCCAGGCGCGGACCGGGACCTGGGGAGAATGCCGGGACCAACCTGTCCCGCTCATGCAGGACTCGTGCAGGACTGCTGCTGATGACTCGCGCGCAGCCGCCGCACCCGCAACTCACCGGTGCCGAGCGGCTGTTAGGCCGTACGGCTGTCGCTCACTGCCAGTCCTCCGGACGTTCCACGTGCTCCAGGCGCAGGACTTGTCCCGTGCGGCTGTAGCGGCGGATCTGGGGGAGCGGCGGGTAGTAGGCGTGCACGGAGATCGCGTGGCGGTCGGTGGACCGGTTGAGCACCTCGTGGACGTGGTGCTGTCCGAAGGAACGGCCCTTGCCCGCCGGCAGCCGCCGCTCGCGGTCCACGTCGTCGGAGAGTTCCAGGGTCTTCCAGCCGTCGGCGGGCAGCCGGGCGGCAAGGGAGTGCTCGTCGAGCTCTCCGGCGGCGGTGATGAAGGCGCCGACCGACTCGGCGTGGTCGTGCCAGCCGGTGCCGGTGCCGGGCGGCCAGCCGATCAGCCAGGCCTCGCTGCCGCCGGGTCCCTCGAGGCGCACCCAGGTGCGGCCCTCCGGGTCGAGCGGAAGGGAGTCGATCAGCTCGGCGTCGGCAGCCGTACGCCGTACGAAGTCGAGGAGCTCGGCCTGCGTCGGCGGCGCGACGGAGGGAGCGGCGGAGGGGACAACGGGGGAGGTGGACACGAGCACCGTCCTGAGGAGAGTTCGCGACGGCGTGCCGTCGCACAGGCGCGGCACGCGGGGAAGGGAAGAGGCGAATTCAGCAGGACGGGCGACACACGCAGCCCGCATAGCGGACGAGGTCCATATGGACCCTCCGCCACAGGCGCACACAGGTGTCGGTCACGATGCGGAGTACACCATGAGGGCCCGGGGCGTTTCAACTCACCGTCACTATGTGGACGCACGGTGACGGTGAGCACGTCAACGTGAGCCGGCTCCCGCGTTCGCCTCGGCCTTCGCCGGAGGACCGCCGAGCGCCGTCTCGGCCGCCGAGTACAGGTCCGCCGGGCGGACTCCGCTCAGCGACGTGACGAGGTGACCGTCGGGCCGTACGAGAAGGACCGTGTGCGGGGCCGCGCCCGGGTACTCCTCGGCGACCAGCAGTTCGGCGGGGCGCGGCAGCGCGGTCACCGCCGCGGCCAGCCGGGGCATGATTCCGGCGGTCACCCAGTGCTTGCGCTCCCACACGCCGGTGCCCGGCGCGATCAGGACGACGAGCAGCGCGCCCCGGCCCAGGCGGTCCCGCAGCCGTACGAACGAGCCGTCCTCCGCGGTCACCCGCACATCCGCGACCGGAGCCCCGGGCGAGGTGTCGACGGACACCTCCCCTTCGAGGTGCCGGGGTGCGAGGGGCGAGTCGGCGTACGCCCCCGGCGCGCCCAGCGGGCCGCGCCCCAAGTGACCGTCCGTGAGCAACGCGTCGTGGCCACGGGCCGAACCGGGGACGACCGCGCGCAGCCCCCCGCCGCCGCGGAGCAGCGGCAGCGCCTGGTCCGCGGCGCGCAGCCGCCCGGCGACGACCGCGCGCCGCTCGGCCTGGTAGCTGTCCAGAAGCGCCTCGTGCGGCCCGTGATGCCAGGCCAGGGCCAGTTTCCAGGCGAGGTTGTCGGCATCCCTGAGGCTCTCGTCGAGGCCCTGCGTGCCGAGCGCCCCCAGGCAGTGCGCCGAGTCCCCCGCAAGGAAGACCCGTCCGGCGCGCCAGCGGCGGGCCAGCCGGTGGTGCACGGTGTGGACTCCGGTGTCGAGGAGTTCGTACGGCGGTGTCGAGCCGCCCGACCAGCCCGCGAGAGTCTCCCGGACGCGGGCCACGAGGAGCTCGGGCGTGACCAGGTCCTTGCCGGGCGGCAGCAGCCAGTCCAGGCGCCACACGCCGTCGGGGAGCGGGCGGGCGGTGATCTCATTGGCCGACGGACCGGACGTCCGCCAGGGCGGCATCCGGTGCAGCAGCGCCCGGTCCTCCCAGGGGAGTTCGGTGCGCAGTGCGGCGACCGCGTGGCGCTCGACCGCGGTACGGCCCGGGAAGCGGATGTCCTGGAGCTTGCGCACGGTGGAGCGCGGGCCGTCGCAGCCGACCAGGTAACTGCCGCGCCACCACGTGCCCTTGGCGCCGCGGGTGTGGGCGGTGACGCCCGCGGGCTCCTGCTCGATCGTGTCGAGACGGCTGTCCGTGACCAGCTTGGTCAGCCGCTCCTCGGCGAGCGCGGTGCGCAGGGCGCCGGTCAGGACGTGCTGGGCGAGGTGCAGGGGGGCGTCCCCGGCCTCCTCGAAGTCGACCTCGCGCATCACCTGCTTGCGGCGCATCGACCGCCATCCGGCCCAGTGCACGCCCAGCTCGGTGACCGGAACTCCGGTCAGGCGGGCCATGAGGGCGGCGGTGTCCTCGTGCAGTACGGCCGTACGGGCCAGGCGGGGTTCGTCCTTGCCCGGGCCCTCGTCGAGGACGACGGAGGGGACCTCCTGACGCGCCAGTGCCAGGGCGAGCGTGAGCCCGACGGGCCCCGCTCCGACGATGATCACCGGGTCCACGGCGTGGCGCCCCCTGCCCGCAGCGGCGACCCGAGAGACGTATGTGAACAGGAGATTGGGGCAGGGTGCACGATCACAGAACGTATGCAACCCATTGCCGGTGCTTGCGTCAAGTGACGGAGGCAGTGGCGATCATGCCACTGCCTCCGTGTCGTTCACGCCTGCGGTTCAGGCTACTTGACTGATCATCAGAATCCGCCGCCGCCGGTGTTCTCGCCGGTCCCGTAGGTACCGCGCACCGCCGCCGGGTTGATCTCCACCATGTCCTCGCCGAGGACGGCTCCCGTGCTCTTCTTGCTGTGCCGCAGCCTGCGCTCCAGCCAGCTCGCGAAGCTGGTGAGGAGGAAGTTGACCACGATGAAGACGATCCCCACGACGATGAAGCTGGGGATGACGTTGGCGTAGTTCGCCGCCAGCGTGCTGCGAGCGTTGAGCAGCTCGGTGAAGCCCAGCATCACGCCGCCCAGCGCCGTGTCCTTCACGATGACGACCAGCTGGCTGACGATCGCCGGCAGCATCGCGGTGACCGCCTGCGGGAGCAGGATGCTGGTCATCGTCTGGCCCTTGCGCAGACCGACCGCATAGGCCGCCTCCGTCTGCCCCTTGGGAAGGGAGAGGATGCCGGCTCGGACGACCTCGGCGAGCACCGACGCGTTGTAGAGCACCAGGCCGGTGACGACGGCGTAGAGGGGCCGTTCCTCGCTGCTGATGCCCATGGAGGAACGCACGTAGAACTCGTTGGCGAACAGCATCAGCAGCAGCACCGGGATGGCCCGGAAGAACTCGACCACCGTACCGGCCACGCCCCGCACCCAGGCGTGGTCGGACATGCGGGCGATGCCGAAGACCGCGCCCAGGGGGAGGGCGATCACCATGGAGATCGCCGCGGCCTTGAGGGTGTTGCCGAGGCCGGGCAGGAGGTAGGTCGTCCAGGCTTCGCCAGTGGTGAAGGGCTCCCAGAGGTTCCACTCCAGCTGGTTCTTGTCGTCCATCTTCTGCCACACCCACCACAGGGCGAGGAGGAGCAGAAGGGTGAAGACGACCGACAGGAGGACGTTGCGCCGTTTGGCGCGGGGCCCCGGAGTGTCGTAGAGGACCGAACTCATCGCTTCACCGCCAGTCGCTTCGCGAGCCAGCCGAGGAGAAGGCCGGTCGGCAGGGTCAGTACCACGAAGCCGAGCGCGAAGACCGCGCCGATGGCGAGTGTCTGGGCCTCGTTCTCGATCATCGTCTTCATCAGCGCGGCCGCCTCGGCCACGCCGATCGCGGCGGCCACGGTGGTGTTCTTGGTCAGTGCGATCAGCACGTTGGCCAGGGGGTTGATGACCGCGCGGAAGGCCTGCGGCAGCACGATGAGGCGCAGGGTCTGGCTGAAGTTGAGCCCGATCGCGCGGGCCGCCTCGGCCTGGCCGAGCGGCACCGTGTTGATGCCGGACCGGATCGACTCGCAGACGAAGGCCGCGGTGTAGGCGGTGAAGCCGAGCACCGCCAGCCGGAAGCCTTGGATGTCGAAGTTGTCCGCCGCGCCCATGGTCACACCGAAGATGTCGGCGAGGCCGAGCGAGGTGAAGACGATGATGACCGTCAGGGGGATGTTCCGGACGATGTTGACGTAGGCGGTGCCGAACCCGCGCATCAGCGGGACCGGGCTGACCCGCATCCCGGCGAGCAGGGTGCCCCAGATCAGGGAGCCGACAGCGGACAGGGCGGTGAGTTTCACCGTCATCCAGAACGCCCCGAGGACGTCGTAACCTTCAAGAAAGTCGAACACGATCTCCCGCGCTTCCGGGTGTGTGGCTGTGAATGGGCGCGGGGGGGGGGGGGGGGGGGGGGGGGGGGGGGGGGGGGGGGGGGGGGGGGGGGGGGGGGGGGGGGGGGGGGGGGGGGGGGGGGGGGGGGGGGG
>NZ_JBVIHJ010000041.1:0-35081 GCF_055570355.1 Streptomyces sp. NPDC031225
CCACCGCGGTCCTCGACGCCTGCCACGGCACCCTCAAGGACGACGCCACCGTCCTCATGCTCGACTGGCACGGCGACCACCAACGACCCGAGGACACAGGACCGGACCTGCAGCACTGATCCACCGCTTGGTGGAGGTGGTCGGTCCCGCGCGACGGTCGACTCGGCGACAGCCGCGGCCACGGGGCCGGGAACCGGAAACGACCGCGGCGGCGCACCGGCGTCACACGCCCGGGCGGAGGTCAGGAATGCAGAGCCCGCTCGACGGTGGGGTGGCAGTCGATGACGGTGTCCAGGCCGACGAGCTGGACCACCCGCGTCACCGACTCCGTGGCGGCGGCCAGGCGCAGCCAGCCCCGGGCCGTGCTGACTTGGTGGTGGACATGGACGAAGACGTTGATGCCCGAGGAGTCCAGGAAGGTCACGTCGCTGAGGTCCACCACGATGCGAGGCACCTGTCCGTCGTCAGCGCCGTCCGGCGGCAACAGTGCCGTGTTCAACGCGTCCTTGACATCTTGGTCGATCTCTCCGCGCAGGGTCACCACACGGACGCCGTCGACGGTGGAGTGTGCGATGGACAGCCGCTCTGGTCGGCCAGTTCCCGATATGTCGGCCACCGCCCCTCGCTCCCGGCCCGGGCTGCCGGGGGCAGCATCCGTGGACCATTGTGTCGCACCACCCCGGCCGGGCACATACGCCGACCACGTCGACCATGCCCGAACATCGCGCACGGCATGCGTGCACACACGATGCGGCGGGCACTCGCGGGCGAAGAAGGGAAGTAGACGGGTGGTGCTGGTGGGGTCGCAGGCCGAGGACGGCGAGTATACCGAGCGCGATGCCGACCCGAGGCGAGTCAGTATCGCCCTGGCCGGAGGTGACGGATGCATCGCCCAGGCCCGGCGCCACGCCGCCGACTTCCTCACCCGGCTCCGGGACAAGCACGGCCTGGACATCTCCGGGCACCCCGTGGGCATGACCCAGCTCGTCGTCAGCGAGTTGGTCACCAACGCCCTCAAGTACGCCCCCGGACCAGTCCTCATGGAGCTGCGTGTCACGGGCGCCCAGGTGGAGATCAGCGTCCGGGACAGCAGCCCCGCCATGCCGGGAGTGCAGTCCACCGACCCTGACCGCGTCGGCCGACACGGCCTGGAGATCGTCAGGGCCGTCGCCCAGGCCCTCGACATCCGACGGGAGCCGGGCGGCAAGCGCATCACCGCCCGCATCGCCCTGAACGACGGCCCGGGCGCCGATACCCCCGGCCGCGATGTGCAGTAGGCGCCGGAGGCCGGCAACCCCGAACCCGCCCATGGGGACGGGTAAGCGCAGAGGGGCGAGATCACCCGCATCACTTCTCCCCCGAGACCCCCCAGGGCAGAGCTCGCCCCGTTGCGTGACCGGTGCGGAAGCAGAGGCCACACAGGAACTCAGCCCCGCAGGAGGGGCTCAGAGCCAGTCCCGCCGTTTGAAAATCACGTACAGACTGACGCAGACCACCCCCATCAGGCCGATCGCAAAGGGATATCCGAACCTCCAGGCCAGCTCAGGCATGTGCTCGAAGTTCATCCCGTAGATCGTCCCCACCAGCGTCGGAGCGAACAGGATCGCCGCCCACGACGAGATCTTCTTGATCTCCTCGTTCTGTTCGAACCCCGCCTCCGCCAACGCCCGCATCTCCGCGTTCTGTTGCTGGGTCACCAGGGTCGCGTTGACCGTGAGGATGTCGGTGAGGGCCTGGCGGAAGCCGTCCACTCGTTCGCTGGTGTGGGTGACGTGGTCGGCGACGTCCCGCAGATAGCGTTGCAGCTCCTCGTCCGTGCCGTACTTGGCGAAGCCGGCCATCAGGGCGTGCAGCATGCTGACCAGGGGACGGGTGGCGCGCTGGAACTCGACCATTTCGCGGGAGAGTTCGTAGATGCGACGGGAGACCTCCGGGTCGCCGCGGAAGACCTCCGTCTCGATCTCGTCGATGTCGTTCTGGACGCCGGAGACGACCGGCGCGTAGCCGTCGACCACGGCGTCGAGGATGGCGTAGAGGACGGCCTCGGGGCCGAGCTTGAGCAGTTCCGGTGTCTCCTCCATGCGGTGGCGGACCGCCGAGAGGTCCGGGGCCGCGCCGTGCCGGACCGTGATGAGGAAGTCCGGGCCCACGAACACGTGCAGCTCGCCGAAGTCGACCTCCTCTGGGGCGTCCAGGTAGCGGGCCGCCCGCAGGACCACGAAGAGCGTGTCGCCGTAGCGCTCCAGTTTGGGCCGTTGGTGGGCCTCCATCGCGTCCTCGACGGACAGTGGGTGCAGGTCGAACTCCGCTGCCAGGGAGAGGAGTTCGCTCTCGGTGGGGCGGGCCAGGCCGATCCACGCCATGCCGGCCGGCTGTTCGCGCAGTTCGCGGAAGGTGTCCGCGAGGGTGGCGGGGGAGGAGACGCGTACGCCGTCGCGGTAGAGGGCGGCCTGGACGATGCTCGCCGGGTCGGCCGTCTCGGGGGAGGGCTGGTCGGCGGCGGGTGCCGGAGTCGCCGGGGGCGCGGTGGGCGGGGTCAGGGCGCGGCGCCAGGCGGACTTCCTGGAACCCTTGACGGGGCGGGCGGGTCGCTCGGGCATCGTGGCTGCCTCTCGCTCTCGGGTCGAGCCGAGGTCGGCGTGATCACAGAGCAGGGTATACGGGGCAAATGACGTAGTGGTGGGAAACCGGACCGGGTTCCGTGGGGAGTTGCGGACAGAACCCGTCCGCAAGCACCTCTAGCGTGTTCCTCATGACGAAGACGACCGTGTCGGCCCCCGTACTCGGTACCCGCGCCCTCAACCGGGCCACCCTCGACCGGCAGCTGCTCCTGCGCCGGGCGGCGCTGTCCGCGAAGGCCGCCGTAGGGCATCTGCTGGGGCTCCAGGCCCAGAACGTCAAACCGCCGTACCACGCGCTCGCCGCCCGCCTCGACGGCTTCGCCCCCGAGGAACTGTCGGGGCTGATGGCCGACCGCGAGGTCGTCCGGATCGTCACCATGCGGTCGACCATCCACACCCACACCGCCGACGACTGCCTCACCCTGCGGCCGTTCGTGCAGCCCGCCCGCGACCGTGAACTCGGCAACTTCCGCACGGGACTTCGGGGCGTCGACCTCGACCGCCTCGCTGCCCTGGCCAAGGAGCTCGTCGAGACCGAGCCGCGCACCATGAAGCAACTGCGCGAAGCACTCCTCACCGAGTGGCCGGACGCCGACCCGCAGGCCCTCGCCATCGCCGCCCGCTGCAGGCTGCCGCTCGTCCAGGTCACCCCGCGCGGACTGTGGGGCAGGAGCGGCCAGGTGGCGCTCACCACGGCTGAGCACTGGCTCGGCCGCCCCGCGCAGGAGCCCCCGACTCCCGACGCCGTCGTCCTGCGCTACCTCGCGGCCTTCGGCCCCGCCTCCGTCAAGGACATGCAGACCTGGGCCGGTCTGACCAGGCTCCGCGAGGCCTTCGAGCGGCTACGGCCGCGGCTGCTGACCTTCCGTGACCAGAACGGCGTCGAGCTCTTCGACCTCCCCGACGCACCCCGCCCCGCCGAGGACACCCCGGCCCCGCCGCGCTTCCTGCCGGAGTTCGACAACCTGCTGCTCTCCCACGCCGACCGCACCCGCGTGGTGCCCCCGGAGTACTGGGGCCGCAGCTGGCAGGGCAACCAGGCCCACTGCACGCTCCTCGTCGACGGCTTCCTCGCGGGCGTGTGGCGGCTGGAGCCGGGTGCGCTCGTCGTCGAGCCCTTCGGCCGGCTCACCAGGGCCCAGCGGGCGGACGTCGTGGAAGAGGGGGAGCGGATGCTGCGCACGCTGCACCCGGGGACGCCGTACGACATCCGGTTCGGGACCGTCGCAGGGAAGTGACCGGCTGACGGAGGCTCAGTCCGCGCGTCCCGTCACCGCCACCGTCAGCCCGAGGCCGATCATCGTGAACCCGCCCACGCCGCCGATCGTCGACAGGCGGCGGTCGGAGCGGGCGAACCAGGTGCGGGCGGCCGAGGCGGTCAGGCCCCACAGGGTGTCCGTGACCAGGCCGATGGTGATGGGGACCAGGCCGAGCAGCAGCATCTGCGCCGGTACGTGTCCCGCCGAGTGGTCGACGAACTGGGGGAGTACGGCCGCGAAGAAGACGACGCCCTTCGGGTTGGTGACGCCGACCAGGGCGCCGTCGAGGACGGTCCGCAGGTCTCCGCGCGCCGGTCCCGTGGGCTCCGCGGTGAGCGTGGACGCCTTCAACTCCTTGCGGTGCCGGAAGGCCTGCACCCCGAGGAGGACCAGATAGGCGGCGCCCGCCAGTTTCACCGCCAGGTAGACGGCCACCGACCGCTCCACGAGCGAACCGATCCCGACCGCGACGGCCACGACCAGCAGGTACGAGCCGAGGACGTTGCCGAGGGCGGTCGCCACCGCGGTACGGCGGCCGTGCGCGAGGGCCCGTCCGATCACGAACAGCACGCTCGGTCCCGGGATCACGATCACCAGCAAGGACATCGCCGCGAAGGCGGCGACACGGTCCGTGGACACCATGGCGGTCATTCAAACACGGATCGCACACATGGACAGGGGGCGCTGCGGGCCGCTCGTGGAGGCCCGCAACGCCCCCTTGCTTCTCACCCGAGCGCTGGTGGGACGCTCAGGAGAACTACTGGGGACCTACGAGTTGACCTGCGCGGTCACGAGGCTGGAGAAGGTGGTCAGCCGGGTGTAGACACCCGGGTAACCCGCCTCCGCACACCCCTCTCCCCATGAAGTGATCCCTGCCAGGACGCCCCCGATGAGCAGGGGACCGCCGCTGTCGCCCTGGCAGGTGTCTACGCCGCCGGATGTGTATCCGGCGCAAACCATGTCGGTCGCGACGAAGTCGGAACCGTAGGAACTGGCACAGCTGGAGTTGGACACGATCGGCACGGTCGCGGTCCGCAGCTGGTTGGAGGAGCTTCCGCTCTCCGAGGTGGTGCCCCAGCCGAGGATGCGGGCCGTGGTGCCGGCCGCGTACACGCTGGTCTGGGACGAGGAGACGTACGACGCCGTGGTGTACGGCATCGACGTCGACAGGGTCAGGACGGCCACGTCGTCGCCGTTGGTGGCGTCCGTGTAGCTCGGGTTGATCCAGATCTTGCTGACCTTGCTGACGGTGCCGTTCGTACCGTTGAGGTAGGTGCGGCCGCCGACGACTCGCACACTGCTGGTGGTCTCGCCGACCATGCAGTGGGCCGCGGTGACGACCTTGGTGGCGGAGACCAGGGTGCCGCCGCAGAACTGGTTCTGCGAGGCGTCCGTGATCTGCATGACGAACGGGTAGGAGGTCGTGGTCGTCGTCGTACCGCCGACGATGGGCTGGGGGGCGGCGACAGCGGTGGGGGCGCTGAGCAACGCGGTGGCGGCGGCAGCGGCGGTCGCCATGGTGACGGCGGCCGCCTTTCTCGCACGGGTGAGACCGAACATCGGTTGAGTCTCCTCAGGGTTGCCGGTGGGGGTCGCGCGGGTGCGTGGGGGTGGTACACGGGGGTCGCGGGACCGACCCCCGTATGCCCGAGCGAGCGGCACGTTCATAAGCTAGAACGCGGAAGTTCCCCTTCCCAATGAGGGAACCCCCTAAGGGAGTTGGGCAGGGAAAACCCTCGGTCGGCCCTCGGATTCCCCCCAGGGGCGGCAGACCGGGGCGGCTCTCACGGCGTTCGGCGCCCTGCCGCCAGTCTGACGATGTCGACCCGGGATCGGATCCCCAACTTCCGGTACACCCTCGTGAGGGTCGCCTCGACCGTCTTGACGCTGATGAACAGCCGTGCGGCGATCTCCCGGTTGGTGGCGCCCTCCATGACGAGCGCGGCCACCTGACGCTCCATCGAGGCGAGCCCTTCGAGACTGTCCAGGCCGTCCGGCGCGGCGGCGATGACGGGCACCGGTTCCTCCGGACGGGCCAGCGCCGCCGCCTCCACCTGACGCAGCCAGGGCAGCGCCCGGCAGCGCCTGAAGAGGCGGGCCGACTCGTCGTACGACGTCGGACCGGGCCGTCGGGTGCGCAACTGGGCCAGGGCGAAGGCGGCGCGCGCCTCCTCCAGGCCGTACCCCAGCTTTGCGAGACGATCCTGCACCGAGGTCAACTGGACCAGTGCCGCGTCGTGTTCACCGCGCTGCGCGCGCACCAGGGCCTCGGCCCGGTCCAGAACGGCGAGCACGCTCTCCCGGCCCAGCCTGAGCGCGTTCACCCGCGTCTCGTCGATGACGTCCTGCGCCTCCCCGGTCTCCCCGATCCGCACGAGGGCCTCGGCGAGGTCGCCCTGCCAGCGTCCGCGCGCCGGGTCGGTGATGCCGAGCCCGTGCTCCAGCTCCCGCACCCGGCGCAGCGAACGCACCGCGCCCGGTGCGTCCCCGGCGACGAGCTGCGCGTACCCGAGGACGGCCAGGCCCCGGGACTCGTACATCTGGTCGCCGTTCTCCTCGGCGTGGTCGACCGCCTCCCGGGCCAGTTCGAGGGCCCGCTCCACACTGCCGCCCGAGGCCTCCGCGATGGAGGCGAGCACGGCCGAGGCCACCTCGCCGATCCCGGTGTCCCGGGCCATCATCAGGCTCTCCCTGGCCAGGTCGAGCGCCCGCCCGCAGTGCCCGGAACGCAGCTCGGTCTCGGCGACCCCGCGCAGGAAGTGCACCTCGCTCTCGACCGAACCGCGCCGCCGCACCTCGCGCAGCAGCGCGGTGACCGTCGCGCGGGCCTCGGACAGCTGATCGCTCATGATGAGCCAGCGGAAGCGGGAGTAGCCGGCGCCGTTGTGATGGCAGGCCACCCGGGGGTCCTGAGGCTCCTTCAGGGCGCGCTTGATGGTCGCGGGGGCGTCCGGATGGCCCATCAGGGTCTCGATCTGGGCCTGGAAGGACAGCGCCATCAGCTCGTTGTACCGGTCGCCGCCCTGCGCGGCCAGTGCCGCCGAGCGGGCGGCCTCCTCACGGGCCTCGTCGAAGTCGCCCTCGACGAGCAGGGCCCGCCAGGCCAGCTGGTAGCGGATCAGGGCGAGCAGTCCGGGGTCGTCGCCCGCGTCGGCCAGGGCCTGCGGGAAGACCGCGTCGACCTCCGTCATGGCGTGGCCCGCTGTGTCGATCACGGTGATCCAGGCCCGTACCCGGTCCGCGGGCACGGTCGCCCGGGTGAGCACGTCCCGGGCGATGTCCCGGGCGAGGTCCAGTTCTCCGGCGGTGATCGCGTCCTCGGCCGCGGTCAGCCGGCGTTCGTCGGGAGCGGGCGCGCTGTCGGCCGGGGTGTGCCGGGCGGACAGCAGCCCCAGCGAGGCGGCCATCGAGGGTGCGCCCCGGTCCCGGGCCAGGGCCGCGGCCTCGGCGAGCCGTGCGGCCACCAACGGGTCGGTGCCCGTGGTCGCCAGGGCCAGGTGGCGGGCCCGCTCGATGGGGTCGGAGGCGGCCGTGGACAGCGCCCGGTGCGCGTCCCGCCGTTCCTGCGCGGGTGCCTCCGCGTACAGCGCGGCCGAGATCAGCGGATGTGCGAAGCGTACGGCGGGCCCCTCGGCCTCCGTCGCGAGCAGGCCCAGCGCGGCCGCCTGGGTCATCTCGGCCTCGGCGTCCCTGCGGCCGGCCGCGTGCAGCAGGGCCGGGGTGGGGCGGGCGCCCGCGCTCGCCACCAGGAGGGTGCGCCGGGCGTCCGCGGACAGCATCTCCAGGCGGCTCAGCACCAGGGCCCGCAGCGAGGTGGGTACCGGCAGCGGCTCGCCGGGGCGGGGCGGGGTCGGGTTCTCGCTGAGCGCGCGGCCGAGTTCCAGGGCGTAGAACGGGTTGCCGCCGCTGGTGCGGTGGATGTCCCGGACGGTGGAGCGCTGGAGGCCGGTGTAGCCGCGGTGGTCGAGCAGCGAGGCGACCTGGGCGCGGGTGAGCGGGTTGAAGCGGACGGCGAGACTGTCCGGGGGCAACGCGCGTAGATGGCGGTCGTACTCGGGGCCGTCGGTCCGGACCGCGCACAGCATCCGCACAGGGATGTCGCCGAGCCGGCGGGCGGCGAAACCGAGCAGCTCCAGGCTCGCGGGATCCAGCCACTGCACGTCGTCGGCGACGATCAGGACGGGCCCCTCGGCGGCGAGGGCGCGCAGGGCGGACAGCACGGCGAGCCGCAGGGCGAGGCCGTCGCGCTGGAGGGTGGACTCGCCGCGCCCGGTCAGCGCCGACTCGAGCGCGGTGCGCTGGGCGGCGGGCAGCTTGTCGGAGACGTCGTCCAGGACGAGGCCGAACAGGTCGGCGAGGGCCAGGAAGGGGAGATGGGATTCCGACTCGGTGGCCGAGCAGCGCAACACGGTCCGCGCCGCGCCGCCGCTTTCCGTGGCCAGCGCCCGCAGGACGGTCGACTTTCCTATTCCGGCCGGGCCGTGCAGCAGCACGCTGCCGCCGCGGGCCAGCTGCGCACTGGCCTGGTTGAACAGTTCGTCCCGGCCGATGAGCAGGTCGGGGCGGCTCCTCGCGGGCTCCTGGAAGTCGCGTGCCACGGTCACCGCTCCCCTCCCTGTGTCGTGTCCGGGCCAATATTAGGCAGGGTGCCTTGAAATTCGGCGGGAAGTCGTGGTGAGGGAGATAACAACCGGTTCCGCATGGAGAAATTCAAAGCGCTCGCGAATGAATGAAATGTCTACGAATGTTACGGGAGCAGTCCCGCCCGACGTGCGGCGGCCACCGCCTCGCCCCGGGTCCCGGCGCCCAGTTTCCGCATGGCCGACCGCAGGTACGCCTTGACGGTCTCGGCACTCACGCCCAGCCTGCCCGCGGCCACCGCGTTCGTCGCCCCCGCCGCCACCCAGGCCAGCACGTCCAGCTCACGCGGTGCCAGAGCGACGCTCTTCGGGGCCGGCGGCGCCGGCGACAGCAGCGCGCACGCGTCCAGCAGCTCGGTCCTGAGCGCGGTGTCGGTGACCCGCGCGGCCAGCGTCCGCAGCGCCGCGTGCGCCTCCCGGACCTGCTCCCAGGCGGCGGTGTCACCCGGCCGCGGCTCGGCCCGGGCCGCCACCAGCACCTCCCGCGCCGCGTCGCCGACGGCCAGTGCCTGCTCCACGTCCCGTGCCGCGTCCACCGCCGCCGTCAGCATGCGGTCGCCCAGCGGCCGGGCGTCGCGCAGGGCGCCGTACAGCACGCCGCGCACCCGCCGCCGGACCACCACCGGCACGGCCAGCACCGACCGCAGGCCCTCGGCGGCGACCGGGGCGTCGTACTCGTGGCTGATCTGCCGGGACAAGGAGTAGTCCGCCACGGCGCACGGACGGGCCAGCGCGACCGCCTTGCCGCCCAGGCCGTAGCCCGAGGTCACCGCGAGCGAGAGGAGCGACGCCGTCGCCGTGCCGCTCAGCTCGCTGATCCGCATCCGCGGGCGGCCCGGCTCGACCAGGCCGCCGAAGGCCACCGGAAGGCCCGTCGTGCGTCGCAGCCGCGCGAGAGCACGCCGGATCTCCACCGCACCGGCCGCATCCACCGTCACCTGTTCGTCCCTTCGCTGCGGCACACACCCCCGTTCGGGGGTAGTGAGACCTGCATCACGGATTACACGATGGCAGAGAGCCGCCCGGCAATGGTCCGGCACCAAGGAGGACGACAGATGACGGCCACGGAGGACTTCCGCAGGGCACGGGACTTTCTGCTGGAGCACCGCGAGGACTACGCCACGGCGTACGAGGGCTTCGCCTGGCCCCGCCCGCAGCACTTCAACTGGGCGCTCGACTGGTTCGACGTCATCGCCGAGGGCAACGACCGCACCGCCCTGCACATCGTCGAGGAGGACGGCAGCGAGGTCCGGCTGTCCTTCGCCCAGCTGGCCGAACGCTCCAACCGGGTCGCCAACCTGCTGCGCGAGCGCGGGGTGCAGGCCGAGGACCGGATCCTCGTCATGCTGGGCAACCAGACCGAGCTGTGGGAGACGGCCCTCGCGGCCATGAAGCTGCGCGCCGTCGTCATCCCGGCGACGCCGCTGCTCGGCCCCGCCGACCTGCGCGACCGCGTCGAGCGCGGCCGGGTGCGGCACGTGCTGACGCGGGCCGAGGACGCCGGCAAGTTCGACGAGGTGCCCGGCGGCTACACGCGCACCGCGGTCGGCGGCGTACCGGAGGGCTGGCAGCCCTACGAGGACGCGTACGCGGCCTCCGGGCAGTTCCTCCCCGACGGCCCCACCCTCGCCGACGACCCGCTGATGCTGTACTTCACCTCCGGTACGACGGCCCGCCCCAAGCTCGTCGAGCACACGCACACGTCGTATCCGATCGGGCACCTCGCCACCATGTACTGGATCGGTCTCAGGCCCGGCGACGTGCACCTGAACATCTCCTCGCCCGGCTGGGCCAAGCACGCCTGGTCGAACCTGTTCGCGCCGTGGAACGCGGAGGCGACCGTCTTCATCCACAACTACACCCGCTTCGACGCGGCCCGGCTGACCGCGGAGATGGACCGCGCGGGCGTGACGACGTTCTGCGCCCCGCCGACCGTGTGGCGCATGCTCATCCAGGCCGACCTGACCCAGCTGCGCACACCGCCGCGCGAGGTGGTCGCCGCCGGGGAACCCCTGAACCCCGAGGTGATCGAACAGGTCCGGCGCGCCTGGGGCGTGACCATCCGGGACGGCTTCGGACAGACGGAGACGGCCGTTCAGGTCTCCAACAGCCCGGGACAGGTGCTGAAGACCGGTTCGATGGGCCGGCCGAGCCCCGGTTACCGGGTCGAACTGCTGGACCCCGTGACGGGAGCCCCGGGCGCCCGCGAGGGTGAGATCGCGCTGGACCTGACCGCCCGGCCCGTCGGCCTGATGACCGGCTACCACGGCGACCCGGACCGTACGACGGAGGCGATGGCCGGCGGGTACTACCGCACCGGGGACGTTGCGTCGCGGGACGAGGACGGCTACCTGACGTACATCGGGCGCAGTGACGACGTCTTCAAGGCCTCCGACTACAAGATCTCCCCGTTCGAGCTGGAGAGCGCCCTGCTGGAGCACGAGGCGGTGGCCGAGGCGGCCGTCGTGCCCGCGCCGGACGAACTGCGGCTCGCGGTGCCCAAGGCGTACGTCGTCCTCGCGGAGGGCTGGGAGCCGGGCCCCGACACGGCCAAGGTGCTGTTCGAGCACTCGCGGGAGGTGCTGGCACCGTACAAGCGGATCCGGCGGCTGGAGTTCGCCGACCTGCCCAAGACCGTCTCCGGCAAGATCCGGCGGATCGAGCTGCGTGAGGCGACGGCGGCCGGGTCGGCCGCCGAGTACCGCGAGGAGGACTTCCGGTGACCTCGTACACGCATGGGACGGGCGGGACCGCACTCCTCGGCGACACGATCGGGGCCAACCTGGACCGGGCGGTGGCCACCTGGCCGGGCCGCGAGGCCCTCGTGGACGTGCCTTCGGGGCGTCGCTGGACGTACGCGCAATTCGGCTCGGACGTCGACGAGTTGGCGCGGGCCCTGATGGGCAGCGGGGTCACCAAGGGCGACCGGGTGGGGATCTGGGCGGTCAACTGCCCCGAGTGGGTGCTGGTCCAGTACGCCACCGCCCGCATCGGCGCGATCATGGTGAACATCAACCCGGCGTACCGCACGCACGAGGTGGAGTACGTCCTCAAGCAGGCGGGCGTCTCCCTGTTGTTCGCCTCGCTCCGTCACAAGACGAGCGACTACCGGGCGATGGTCGACGAAGTGCGCGGCAGGTGCCACGAGTTGCGGCAGGTCGTCTACTTCGGCGACCCGAGCTGGGAGGCGCTGCTGGAGCGCGGGGGCCGTGCCGCGGCGTACCCGGAACTGTCCTGCGACGACCCGATCAACATCCAGTACACCTCGGGCACGACCGGCTTCCCCAAGGGGGCCACCCTCTCCCACCACAACATCCTCAACAACGGTTACTTCGTGGGTGAGTTGATCGCCTACGCCGAGCAGGACCGGGTGTGCATCCCGGTGCCCTTCTACCACTGCTTCGGCATGGTCATGGGCAACCTCGCCGCCACCTCGCACGGCGCCTGCATGGTCATCCCGGCCCCGTCCTTCGACCCCGCCGCCACCCTGCGCGCGGTCCAGCAGGAGCGCTGCACCTCGCTCTACGGCGTCCCGACCATGTTCATCGCGGAGCTGAACCTCCCCGACTTCGCGACGTACGACCTCTCCTCCCTGCGCACCGGCATCATGGCGGGCTCGCCGTGCCCGGTGGAGGTGATGAAGCGGGTGGTCGCCGAGATGCACATGGCGGAGGTCTCCATCTGCTACGGCATGACCGAGACGTCCCCGGTGTCCCTGCAGACCCGCAGGGACGACGACCTGGAACACCGCACCGGCACGGTCGGCCGCGTCCTGCCGCACATCGAGGTCAAGGTCGTCGACCCCGCGACCGGGGTCACCCAACCCCGGGGCAGCGCGGGGGAGTTGTGCACCCGCGGCTACAGCGTGATGCTCGGCTACTGGAACGAGCCGGAGAAGACCGCGGAGGCCGTCGACGCCGGGCGCTGGATGCACACCGGCGACCTGGCGACGATGCGGGAGGACGGGTACGTCGAGATCGTCGGCCGCATCAAGGACATGATCATCCGGGGCGGCGAGAACATCTACCCGCGCGAGATCGAGGAGTTCCTCTACGGCCACTCGAAGATCGCGGACGTCCAGGTCGTCGGGGTGCCGCACGAGCGCTACGGCGAGGAGGTACTGGCCTGCGTCATCCCGCGGGACCCGGCCGACCCGCCGACCCTTGAGGAACTGCGCGCCCACTGCGAGGGAAGGCTGGCCCACTACAAGATCCCGAGCCGCCTCCGCATCCTGGACGCCTTCCCCATGACGGTCTCCGGCAAGGTCCGCAAGATCGAACTGCGGGAGACGTACGCGGAGGGGTAGGCGGCCCGGGGCGGTGCGGTGCTGCCGGGCCCGGCGCGGTGTGGGGAGGCCTCTGGCCCCGGCGTGGGCCGAGGTGCGGGGGACGGGCGGTGTCTGCCTGGACGCGGGTCTGCTCCGATCGCCCGACAGTCCGTCAGCGGCTGGACCCTGCTCGGCGGGGGGATCGGCCCCAGCGTGGGTCCGAGTCGCTGACGGTTGGCGGTGTCTGTCCGGACGTGGGTCCACCCGGTGGGGTGCGCCTGTCCGGACCGTTCCGGCCCCGCCCGGCCTTGCCCCGGCTCGGCGGACGGATCGGCCCCGGCGTGGGTCCTAGTCGCTGACGGCCGGCGGTGTCTGCACCTGGTGGGGTGCGCCTGTCCGGACCGCCGCCTTCTTCGGGCCGATCCCCCCGCCCGGCTCGGCGTGGGAATCGGCCCCTGCGCGGGCCCGAGTCGCTGACGGCCGGGTGTCTGCTCAGGCGTGGGTGCAACCAGCGGGGTGGCCTGTGCACACGGCCCGCCCGGTGTTTGTGACATGTCGTCCGGCCAAGCTCAGGGTTGCTCCACGGGGGTGCCCGCCCACCCCGCCGGAGGCCTACGCGCCGAGTTCGTCCGCCAGGCCGTTCACCGGCTGCGGGGTGCCCGTCAGGTCCAGGACGAACAGGGGGACGCCGAGGGAGTCGGCGCGGGTGCGGGCCTCGGTGGTGTAGCCGGCCAGGGAGAAGTACACGCAGTGCGCGGACTCCGTCATGGCCGTCAGCCACAGGCACTCCACGTCCCGCGGGGAGGCCGGCCGTACGGTCGGATCCACCTGGGCGAGCAGGCCGCGCGCGGCGAGGCCGATGCCGGACGGGGGCCGCTGGTCCGCGCGCCGGATGTCCTGGTAGCCGAGCCAGCGCAGATACAGCGCGGCGACGGTGACCGCGTCGCGCGCGGTGCGGATCGTGATCGGCTGGAAGGCGCGGCGCGGGGGCGCGGCGGTGGGCGCGGCCGGCTCCGCCTGCGGGCCCGGACCCGTGCCGTCGGTCAGCGGGATCCGCAGGACCGTCCCGCAGGCACAGCCCAGCTCCGGCTGCGGCCACTGCGCGCTGCGGCCGCAGACCGCGCACTCCACGCTCACCCACGCCTCGTCCCACACCTGGTGGGCGACGGCCGTGGGCGTGCCGTGCCGGTCCAGCGGCGGATGGACCGGGGCGCCGCACTCGCACGGGTACGACGGCGCCGCGTACAGGTGCTCGCACCGGCAGACCGGACAGCGCACCGACACGCTCTCGGACATGGCCTCATCGTCCTCCAGAGCGTGCCCGGTTGTCCGCCTCTTGACGGTCTTCACCCCTCCACCTACATTACTTCCAGATAGCAGAAAACATATTCCGCATTACGGAAGCATCTGCCGCGGGGCGCGACGGGAGTACGCATCCGACAGTCGAAGCAGGAGTACTCGATGGCTCGAATGACCGCTGCCCGCGCGGCAGTTGAGATCCTCAAGCGTGAGGGCGTCACCGACGCGTTCGGTGTCCCCGGCGCGGCGATCAACCCCTTCTACGCGGCGCTCAAGACATCCGGGGGCATCCACCACACCCTCGCCCGCCACGTCGAGGGCGCCTCGCACATGGCCGAGGGCTACACCCGCACCCACCCGGGCAACATCGGCGTCTGCATCGGCACCTCGGGACCCGCCGGCACCGACATGATCACCGGGCTCTACTCCGCGACCGGCGACTCCGTCCCGATCCTGTGCATCACGGGCCAGGCCCCGACCGCCGTGATCCACAAGGAGGACTTCCAGGCCGTCGACATCGCCTCCATCGCGGGACCGGTGACCAAGATGGCCGTCACCGTCCTGGAGGCGGCCCAGGTCCCCGGCGTCTTCCAGCAGGCCTTCCATCTCATGCGCTCCGGCCGCCCGGGCCCGGTCCTGATCGACCTGCCGATCGACGTCCAGCTGACGGAGATCGAGTTCGACCCGGAGACGTACGCACCCCTGCCGGTCTACAAGCCGGCCGCGACCCGCGCGCAGATCGAGAAGGCGCTCGGTCTCCTCAACGAGTCCGCACGCCCGCTGATCGTCGCCGGCGGCGGTGTCATCAACGCCGACGCCGCCGAACTCCTCGTCGAGTTCGCCGAGTTGACCGGTATCCCGGTCGTCCCGACCCTCATGGGCTGGGGCGTCCTGCCCGACGACCACGAGCTGAACGCCGGCATGGTCGGCCTGCAGACCTCGCACCGCTACGGCAACGCGACCTTCCTGGAGTCCGACTTCGTCCTCGGCATCGGCAACCGCTGGGCCAACCGGCACACCGGCAAGCTGGACGTCTACACGGCCGGCCGGACGTTCGTCCACGTCGACGTCGAGCCCACCCAGATCGGCAGGATCTTCGCACCGGACTACGGCATCGCCTCCGACGCCAAGGCCGCCCTGGCTCTCTTCGTCGAGGTGGCACGGGAGTTGAAGGAGGCGGGCCGGCTCCCCGACCGCTCGGCGTGGGCGGCCTCGGCGCAGGAGAGGAAGGCGACCCTCCAGCGCCGTACGCACTTCGACGACATCCCGATCAAGCCGCAGCGCGTCTACGAGGAGATGAACAGGGCCTTCGGCCCGGAGACCCGGTACGTCTCCACGATCGGCCTCTCCCAGATCGCCGGCGCGCAGATGCTGCACGTCTTCAGGCCCCGCCACTGGATCAACTGCGGTCAGGCGGGCCCGCTCGGCTGGACGATCCCGGCCGCGCTGGGCGTCGCCAGGGCCGACCCTGAGGCACAGGTCGTGGCCCTCTCCGGCGACTACGACTTCCAGTTCATGATCGAGGAGCTGGCCGTCGGAGCCCAGCACCGGATCCCGTACATCCACGTCCTCGTGAACAACTCCTACCTCGGTCTGATCCGCCAGGCCCAGCGCGCCTTCGACATCGACTTCCAGGTCAACCTGGAGTTCGAGAACATCAACTCCCCGGAACTGGGCCTCTACGGCGTCGACCACGTCAAGGTCGTCGAGGGTCTTGGCTGCAAGGCGATCCGGGTGACCGACCCGGCCGAACTCGGCACCGCCTTCGAGCAGGCCAAGAAGCTCGCCGCCGAGTTCCGGGTCCCGGTCGTCGTCGAGGCCATCCTGGAACGCGTCACCAACATCTCCATGTCGACGACCAACGACATCGGCAACGTCGTGGAGTTCGAGGAGATCGCGACGGAGCCCGGCCACGCGCCGACGTCGATCAGGCCGCTCAGGGTCTGACACCGGGCACAACTGAAGGGCGGTCCCACCGTGTTGGTGGAACCGCCCTTTCCCGTGACCGGCTCCCCCGATGCCGTCCCCCGTCGTGTGGCCCCACGCCCCCGTGCCGACGGGCCCCACGTGTAGAGAATGTGCCCGGGGCGGGGTCGAGTTGAAGCCCCTTGACCCATGTTCAGAGGTTGATTTGAGGATTCCGTAGCAGGGGTACGACGCGTGTTGTACGTCTGCTGCGGGCCGGTGGGGGCTGGTCGCGCGGTTCCCCGCGCCCCTGGGCAGGCCCTCACTGAACCCACCCAGGGGCGCGGGGAACTGCGCGACAAACCTCGACGCACCCGCACTCGCCGAACGGCACGACGCGGCACCTCGGAACGCGAAAAGGCGCAGGACACGGAACCCTCCGTATCCTGCGCCCCCGCCATGCCGGGACCGCGGCGGCCGCGACGGAACCGGGGCGCGCTCCTTCCCTCAGGTCGAAGAAGGAGAGCCCGGCACCTTCACCACCGCACTGGCTCGCGCGCCGCCGCGGTCCATCCCCTGCCCGCGCCCGGTACCGGACGATCACCCCTCATCCGGGTCGCCCGGCGCACTGGGTGCGGACAGGGAGTCTCAGCCCCCGTGGGTATGGGTTCCGGTCCGCGGCGGCGCCTGGGCGCGACAGGACAGATGTCAGCGCCACCGCGGACCGGAAGTCGGGATCAGGCCTGGGTGAGGCCGGAGGCCGGGGTCGGGCCTGGGTGCGACCGGAAGCCGGAGTCAGGCCCGGGTGGGAGGTGGAGTCGGATCAGACCTGGGCGCCGGACAGGCGCTCCACCCCTCGCAGCAGGGCCGAGTGGTCCAGGCCCCCGTCGCCCTGGGCGCGCAGACTGGCGACCAGTTGGGCGACGACGGCGCCGACGGGCAGGGCCGCGCCGACCGTGCGGGCGGCGTCGGTGACGATGCCCATGTCCTTGTGGTGCAGGTCGATGCGGAAGCCCGGCTCGAAGTCGCGCCGCAGGAAGTTGTCCTTCTTGCGGGTCAGCACGGTCGAGCCGGCGAGGCCGCCGCCGAGGACGTCGAGGGCGGCCTTGAGGTCCACGCCGGACTTCTCCAGGAACACCACGGCCTCGGCGCACGCCTGGATGTTCACGGCGACGATCAGCTGGTTGGCGGCCTTCACGGTCTGGCCCGAGCCGTGCGGACCGCACAGCACGACGGTCTTGCCGAGCGCTTCGAAGAGCGGCCCGGCCTCGTCGAAGTCGGCCTGCTCGCCGCCCACCATGATGGACAGCACGGCCTCGATCGCGCCCGCCTCACCGCCGGACACGGGTGCGTCCAGGACACGGATGCCCTTCGCGGCGGCCGCCTTCGCCAGGTCGACCGAGGTCTGCGGGGTGATCGAGGACATGTCGATCAGGAGGGCACCGGACCGGGCGTTCTCCAGGATGCCCTCGGGGCCGTGGGCGATGGCCTCGACCTGCGGGGAGGCGGGCACCATCGTGATCACGACGTCGGCGTCCCGCACCGCCTCGGCGATCGAACCGGCGGTACGGCCACCGGCGGCGGCCAGGCGGTCCAGCTTGTCCTGTTCGAGGGTGAAGCCGGTGACGTCGTAACCCGCCTTGACCAGGTTCTCGGACATGGGTGAGCCCATGATGCCGAGGCCTATCCAGGCGATCTTGGGGAGACTGCTCATGATGGGGGTGCCTTTCCGGAAGGGAGGGTCAGCGGGGGAGCCAGTCGAAGGCCTCGGCGCTCGGGCGGTCGCCCGGCTTGTACTCGAGGCCGACCCAGCCGTCGTAGCCCGCCTTGCGCAGTCGGCCGAGGAGGTCCGCCAGCGGGAGCGAGCCGGTGCCGGGGGCTCCGCGGCCGGGGTTGTCGGCGATCTGGACGTGGCCGGTCTTCGGCGTGAACTCCTCGATCACCGCCGGCAGGTCCTCGCCGTTCATGGACAGGTGGTAGAGGTCCATGAGGAAGCGCGCGTTGTCCAGGCCCGTTGCCCGGTTCACCTTGTCGACGACGCCGACCGCCGCCGGGGCCGACACCAGCGGGTACCGCGGCGACTCCGGCCTGTTGAGGGCCTCGATCAGGAGGATCGCGCCGATCCGGTCGGCCGCGCGGGCCGCGAGCACCAGGTTCTGCAGGGCGAGCGCGTCCTGCTCGGCCGGGTCCACGCCGTCGACGCGGTTGCCGTAGAGGGCGTTGAGCGCCGTGGCGCCGAGGGAGTGGGCGAAGCCGGCGGCCACGTCGACGTTGGCGCGGAACCTCTCCGACTCCGCGCCCGGGAGGGACAGGGCACCGCGGTCCGGCCCGGGCAGCCGGCCGGCGTAGAAGTTCAGGCCGGTGAGCTGGACGCCCGCGTCCTCGATCGCCTTCCTGAGGGCGTCGAGCTCCGACTGCTCGGGGGTGGGGGTGTCGATCCAGGGCCACCACAGCTCGACCGCGGTGAAGCCGGCCGCGGCGGCTGCCGCCGGGCGCTCCAGGAGCGGGAGTTCCGTGAAGAGGATCGACAGGTTGACGTTGAAGCGCTGCTCTGTGGCGGTGCCCGGTCCAAAAGTCGGCATGGGGTCTCGGCGCCTCCCTTCCGTGTCGAGTATTCCGTGATGCGGAAGTTAGTTTCTGCTTATTGGAAGATTGCCGTCGGGTCGAACAGGTTGTCAAGAGGGCTCGGCGGAAAACGACACCGCGCGTTAGGTTGTGCGCGTGCGATTGAGAGTGGAGTTCACGACCGAGCCCTTCGACCTCGACGAGGCCCCGGCGCACGCGCTCGTGGCCCGCGCGGTCATCGAGGCGGCCGAGCTGGACGCGGTGGACGTCGGCCCGTTCGGCAACACCGCGGAAGGCGGCGCCGACGAGGTGCTCGGCGCCGTGGACGCCCTCCTGCGCAAGGCGCTGGAGTCCGGCGCCACCCGGATCTCGCTCCAGCTCAACGTGCTCGGGGAGGGTGACGAGTGACCGGCGACGAGCCTTTCATCGCGGCGGTCAAGCCGCTGGTCGACGCCATGGGTGGCGAACTGCTCCCGCCGGACGAGGCCGGTCCCGACGACGTCGTGCTCGCCTGGGAGGGCGCCGACGCCGTCGCCGTACGGCTGCCGCAGCTCGCGGACTCCCTCGATCACATCCTGGCCGCCATGGAGCGCAAGCAGGGCAAGCCCCTCGCGGACCTGGACCGCAAGGCCAAGCAGGAGGTCGTACGGATACTGGAGGCGCGCGGCGCCTTCTCGGTACGACACGGTGTGGAGACCGTGGCGAGCGCGCTCGGGGTGAGCCGCTTCACGGTCTACAACTACCTGAACCGCGAGAAATCGTAGGGAATCCCAGGGGATCGCGGCGGTGGGGGCCGGGCTGGTCCCGTTACCCAGAATTTTCAACAAAGTGTTGACGTGATGTCGCGTGGGGGCGTTAGCTGACTCCCGTGACTTCGACTTCCACGCCCCCCGGCCTGGCCCGGTTCAACGTCCTGGAGGAGCACGCGGCCCACGCCGCCCTCCTGGAGGTGTGCGCCTCCACGGCGTGGGCTCGGCGTCTGCTCGCCGCCCGCCCCTGCGCGACCGCGGAAGACCTGTACACCGCCAGCGACGCCGCCATGGCGGCACTGACCGCCGCCGACCTCGACGAGGCGATGGCCGGCCACCCGCCGATCGGCCGCCCCGCGCCGGGCGACCCGACTTCGGCCCGCGAGCAGCGCGGCATGGCCGGCGCCTCCGAAGGGCTCAAGGCGGAGATGCTCGAACTGAACCTGGCGTATCAGGAGCGGTTCGGCCATGTCTTCCTGATCTGCGCGACCGGGCGCACCGGCGAGCAGATGCGCGACGCGGCCAGGGAGCGGATCGGTAACTCGCCGGAGCGGGAACGCGAGATCGTCCGCACCGAGCTGGGCAGGATCAACCGCATCCGGCTCGCCCGCATCGTCGAAGAGGACGCCTGACCATGAGTACGAGCACCACCGCCTCGGTGTCGACACACATCCTCGACACCAGCATCGGCCGCCCCGCCGCGGCAGTCGCCGTCCAGCTGTCCGCCCGCCCCGGGCGCGACGCGGACTGGCGGGCACTCGGCGGCTCCGCGACCGACGCGGACGGGCGGTGCAAGGACCTGCCGGCGCTGCCGGAGGGGACCACCCAAGTACGGCTCGACTTCGAGGTCGAACCGTACTTCGCGAAGAAGCAAGCCGATGCGCAGCAGGACGCCCCCGCGAACCGGGACAGCGGTGCGTTTTTCCCGGAGGTGGCGATCACCTTCGCCGTCACGCCCGGCGAGCACTACCACGTACCGCTGCTGCTCAACCCGTTCGGCTACTCCGTTTACCGAGGGAGCTAGCTACATGACCGTCAACCCCCGCCCTGCCCGCCCCGTGATCCTGGGGCAGAACCAGTACGGCAAGGCCGAGAACCGGGTCGTCAAGATCACGCGGGACGGCGCCACCCACCACATCAAGGACCTCAACGTCTCGGTGTCGCTGAGCGGCGACATGGAGGAGGTCCACTACTCCGGCTCCAACGCCAACGTCCTGCCGACCGACACCACCAAGAACACGGTGTACGCGTTCGCCAAGGAGCACGGCATCGAGTCCGCCGAGCAGTTCGGCATCCACCTCGCCCGGCACTTCGTGACGAGCCAGGAGCCGATCAGGACCGCGCGGATCCGCGTCGAGGAGTACGCCTGGGAGCGGATCGAGGCGGCCGGCCAGGAGGAGCACTCCTTCGTCCGCCAGGGCCAGGAGACCCGCCTGACCCAGATCACCTACGACGGCTCCTCCTGGGAGGTCGTCTCCGGGCTCAAGGACCTCACCGTCATGAACTCGACCAACTCCGAGTTCTGGGGCTACGTCAAGGACAAGTACACGACGCTGCCCGAGGCGTACGACCGCATCCTGGCCACCGCCGTCTCCGCGCGCTGGCGCTTCAACTGGTCCGACGACGAGCAGCCGATGCCCGATTGGGAGGAGTCCTACGAGCAGGTGAAGAGGCACCTGCTCCAGGCCTTCGCCGAGACGTACTCGCTCTCGCTCCAGCAGACCCTCTACCAGATGGGTTCGCGGATCATCGAGAACCGGGACGAGATCGACGAGGTGCGCTTCTCGCTGCCGAACAAGCACCACTTCCTGGTGGACCTGGAGCCCTTCGGCCTCAAGAACGCCACCGAGGACGGGGCTGTCTACTTCGCGGCCGACCGGCCCTACGGCCTGATCGAGGGGACCGTCCTGCGGGACGGCGCCGAGCCGCGGATCCCGGTGGACCTGACCACCCTGTGAGCCCTGCTGTGTCCTCTCCCCGGAACCAAGAAGGAAGAACCATGGCAGCCGCCCAGCGCATTGTCATCGAGAACTGTTCGCTCGCCACCGTCGACGCGAACGACACCGAGTACGCGGACGGGTACGTCGTCATCGCCGGCAACCGCATCGAGTCCCTCGGGGCGGGCAGGGCCCCCGAGGGCCTGGAGAACGTCGTCCGCCGCATCGACGCCACCGGCCATCTCGTGACGCCCGGCCTGGTCAACACCCACCACCACTACTACCAGTGGATCACCCGGGGCCTCGCCACCGACCACAACCTGTTCGACTGGCTCGTCGCGCTGTACCCGACCTGGGCGCGCATCGACGAGCAGATGGTGTACTCGGCCGCCCAGGGCTCCCTGGCGATGATGGCCCGCGGCGGCGTCACCACCGCGATGGACCACCACTACGTCTTCCCCGCCGGTTCCGGGGACCTGTCCGGCGCGATCATCCGCGCCGCCCGCGAGACGGGCGTCCGCTTCACCCTCGCCCGCGGCTCCATGGACCGCAGTCAGAAGGACGGCGGCCTGCCCCCGGACTTCGCCGTCGAGACCCTCGAAGGCGCCCTCGCCGCGACCGAGGCCACCGTCAGGGAACACCACGACTCCTCCTTCGACGCGATGACCCAGGTCGCCGTCGCGCCCTGCTCGCCGTTCTCCGTCTCCACCGAACTCCTGCGGGAGGGCGCAGAGTTGGCCCGGCGTCTCGGTGTGCGTCTGCACACCCACGGCTCGGAGACCGTCGAGGAGGAGCAGTTCTGCAAGGAACTGTTCGGCATGGGCCCCACCGACTACTTCGAGTCCACCGGCTGGCTCGGCGAGGACGTGTGGATGGCGCACTGCGTCCACATGAACGACTCCGACATCGCCGCCTTCGCCCGTACGAAGACGGGTGTCGCCCACTGCCCTTCGTCCAACGCCCGCCTCGCCGCCGGTATCGCCCGGGTCCCGGACATGCTCGCGGCCGGCGTCCCGGTCGGCCTCGGGGTCGACGGCACGGCGTCCAACGAGTCCGGCGAACTCCACACCGAACTGCGCAACGCGCTCCTCATCAACCGCCTGGGAGCGCACCGCGAGGCGGCCCTCAACGCCCGTCAGGCCCTGCGCCTCGGGACGTACGGCGGCGCCCAGGTCCTGGGACGCGCCGCCGAGACCGGCTCACTGGAGGCAGGCAAGCTCGCCGACCTGGTGCTGTGGAAGCTCGACACCCTCGCGCACGCCTCGATCGCCGACCCGGTGACCGCACTGGTCTTCGGCGCGGCGGCACCGGTCACGGCCTCGTTCGTGAACGGCCGCCAGATCGTCGAGAACGGCCGCCTGCTGCACGTCGACGAGGACGCCATCGCCCGCTCCACACGGGAACAGGCCCAGCGCCTGGCCCGGATCGCCGCGCAGAGCTGACCCTCTCCCGAGAACTCCGGCCGGGAGGGACGGCTCCCGGCCGGCAGCCGTGAACCGGGTCCCTGGTTCCACGGCGGCCGTGCCCGGGGCGCGTGCTGGAACGCACGCGCCCCGGAACGGTCCTGTTCGCACACGGCACGGTGGCGGTCGCCGTGATCCCGGCCCCGGTCCCGCGGATTCCGCCCCGGCTCAGTCGATCTCGTAACTGTCCCCGTACACCCGCCACTTGAGGGGCGGGTCCAGGTCAAGGTTGCCCGCCTCCAGGAACACCCGCTGGGCCGTCTCCACCCAGCTCACCTCACTGTGCGCCGCCTCCTGCCTCATCGCCCGCACCCGCGCGTCCAGGAAGGAGTGCAGATACCCGGTCTCGTCACCGCCGTCCGCGGGAGTGTCCGCGTCCTCGCGGGCCCGGCCGCGGATGCCGCCGAAGCTCAGGGCGTCGGTGCCGGGGCCGTGCATGACCATCGCGTCGAAGTAGACGAACTGGCCGAGCGTGCCGAGTCCGTCCTCCTTGGCGCGCGCGACCGCCGGGTCGAAGTAGACCCGGTCCCGCTCGTCCCGCTGCGCCGCACGGAACACGCAGGTGCGGGCCGCCTGCCGCCAGGCGGCCGGGAAGCCCGGGTCCAGTCCCTCGTGGGAGTCGGTGCCGTCCACCGCGCGCAGGGCGGGGAGATAGGGCGCCAGGGGGTTGTCGGGGTCCCGTTCCGTGCAGAGCTCGACCAGCGCCAGCATGTCGCTCGTACCGGAGCAGAAACCGATGACGCCGGCGGTGTATCCGCGGCCGTCCCCGATGTCGCCGGGAACACTCGTTCCCCGCCTCACCCCTGTGGCTCGCAGAGTCCCGCTACGCCGGAACGACAGCGTCCCCACCCGGAGCGCCCTCCCGGCGCGGGCCCGAGCCCGCCCGGCCTACAGCCCGAACAGGGCCGGATCGGCGGCCAGTTCCTTGAAGACCTCGTCGGGGTGCGCGACCAGTCGGCGCTTCTGGAGGTCCAGCAGGCCGCCGACCGCGGTGATCTCGGCGGCCACGGTGCCGTCCTTCTTGCGAATCGTCTGCTGTATTCGGAACGTCTTGCCCCCACCCCACTCGAAGCTGCAGGTCACCTCGACCTCGTCACCGGCCAGCAGCTCCCGCCGGTAGCGGATGGTGGTCTCCAGCGACACCGGGCCCACCCCGCTGGCGATGAGACGGGCCTGGGTGATCCCGGCGGCGTCGAGCAGTGACCAGCGGGCGTGCTCCGCGTAGTTGAGGTACACGCTCTGGTTGAGGTGGCCCTGCACGTCCGTCTCGTATCCGCGGACGGTCACCGGCACGGAATACGGCTCGCTCACGTCAATCCCCTCTCGTACCACGGCAGTTGCGGGACCGATCCTGACACGTGTCCGCTACACCCGGCGCGGGGAGGCCAGCAGGTACCGGGTTCTGGTCCGTGGCTGCGTGTACTCGCCGACCTGCCAGCCGGCGGCCTCCAGCGTGATCGCGCAGGCCCGCAGCGTCTCGGCGTCCTCGCCGTGCACGGCGACGGCCTCGGGCTGCGGGGTCGCGCGGACCCGGTATCCGGGCGCGCCCCCCGCTTCCGGCGGGTGCCCGGCCGCCTCCAGCGCGAGCGCGGCCGCCTGCACCAGATGAGCGCGCTCCCAGGCGCACGGCCGGTCGGTGGCCCCGTCCGTGTGGGTCATCCGGCGCAGCTCCAGCAGCCCCTGCCAGGCACTGTGCACCTCCCGCATACGGGCCGGGCCGGTGTCCACGGGCTCCTCGGTGCCGCCGACGTGCGCGGCGAACACACCGGTGGCCGGGGTGGCGGGCTGTTCGGGCGACTCCACGACCGTGTCCCGCACGCGGTGACCGGCCGGCGTCAGGAAGTGGTCGTGCGGCGGCCGCGGATGCCGGAAGGCCAGCCCGCGTCCGACGAGCGCGTCGAGCTGGGCACCGGTGCCTTTCAGCCGTCCGGTGACGGGATCGGCGGCGTCGATGACGCGCCGCTGCGCGGCGGTGGGCGGTCGGGTCATGACGGGCACCTCCCCGGTGAACGGCCTGGTCGAAGGGCTGCCACGCGCTCGCGATCAGCCCACTCGAAGACTACGACCCGGGTCTGACATCGCACCCGCGCCCACCGAACGCCCGCCCCCGGCCGGCCCGGAGTCCCGCCGCCTGCCGCGACGGCGCACCGGCATACGGCAGCGGACCGAGCCGACGGGCGGGGAGGACCCGTGGGGAAGGGCCCGCAGGACGGTCGGCGCGGGATGGCCGCCTGCCGGGCCTCGGCCGCTAGATCCCCGGCAGCCCCTGCACCGACTGTGCGAGCTGGCCGACCGCGACGACGAGCGGGGTCACGGGCTGGACGAACTCGTTGAGGCGGGTCAGGGCCCTCCGCAGGACCGTTGGCTGCGGTTCGGACTCGTCGAGTTCCTCGCGCAGCCGGCGCAGCTCCCTGGTGGTGGCGTCGGGGTCGGCGAGCGCCGCGCGGTGCTCCTCCAGCAACCGCTCGATGTGCGCGAGGAGTTCGGCCGTACGCTCGGCGTCCTGCGGCTGGAAGGAGACCGAGCCGGAGAACGCCTGGGCGCCGTGCCCCACGGCCTGGTTGCCCACGTAGTGGGTGCCGCCGCTGATCATGAGGCCGTTGTTGACCGGAGGGTCCTGGCGCCTGTCGTCGCTGTCCATGATGCGGACCTCCTACTTGCCGGAACCGCCGACGCCGCCCAGGGCGGCGGTACCGGACTGCTGGGGGACGTTCTGCGTGGCGGTCGCGCCCGAACCGATCGCCTGGTTGCCGATGATGCTCATGCCGCCCTGCTGGATGAGGCCCTGGTTGAGGATGGTCTGCTGCTGGGCTCGGAAGTCGGTGGTGTCGTAGCCGCGGGTGTCGAGGAACTCGCGGATCGCGGCGAGGGTGTGGCGCTCCACCAGGGACGTGATCCGCGCGGCGTCCACGACCTGGAAGTAGTTGTGGTAATTCGGGCTCAGCGCCAGCTCCCGGACGCTCAGCCGGGCGCCGAAGTCGTAGACCGGGTCCTGCTCCAGGGCCTTCAGCTCGTCCAGCATGCGTCTGTTGTGCCGCGACTCGAAGCGGGCCTGGCGCAGTGCCCGGAAGGGGGCCGCGAAGAAGGCCGCGCCGGTACGGGAGACGGCGTCCAGCAGCAGCCCGCGTCGCGCGTCGGCGGTCAGCGGGCCGCGCAGCCTGTCCACTACGTGGTAGTCGGCACGCACCGGGCCGAGCACGTGGTTGCTGCAGTACAGGTGGAGTGTTTCGCCCGCGGTCGAGAAGTGCAGGAACACACTCGGCACCACGTCCCCGCCCCACAGCGGCACATGGACCGCCAGACAGTGGCGGACCGCGCCGGTCGGCCGCTCCACGATCCGTTCGACCTCGTCGGCCGACAGCCGGGCGGCCGGGGCGAGGCTCGTGGTCCGGATGAACCGCTCGTCGTCACCGATACTCGTGCCGCTCGCGAAGATCCGGTCCTCGATGACGAGGGCCCCGAGGGCCTCCTCACCGGCCGCAGCCCCGTCGGCCGTGCCGCGCACCGAGGTCGCGCGCAGCCGCGCGCGGACGTGGTCGACGAGTTCGGTGACGGTGAACGGCTCCGGCACGGCCGGACGCGAAGTACCGCCGGCGGGAGAGTCGGCGGGCAGCATCGGCACGGCGAGCGGCCACTGCGAGGCGGCCCCGGAGTAGCCGATGAAGGGCGCGTACCCGCTGTACACGGTGACGTTCCCGCCCTGCGCCTCCCCGATGGCCGCGAGCCGTCTGGCCATCCACGTGCGCCGCGGCACGTTCGGGCGGGGCTGCCGGGGAAACGCCTCGCGGGTCATGGTGGTGCGCAGCAGCCGGTCGACGTCGAGTTCGTGGCGTACGACCGTGACGTACGTGTACGCCACCGCTGCGATGTACACGAGCGCGGCCGGCACCCCGGCCAGGTAGGCGCCCAGCAGCCAGCTCACGAAGCCGGGGGTGGGCAGGGACGAGACCACGACGCCGAAGGCGAAGGCGAGGAGCACCGCGACGCCTGCCGCGATCCCGGTGCCGATCAGTGCCCTGCCCTCGGGCTGGTGGCGGCCGCGGGTGGCCAGGCTCGGCCGGCCGCCCGACTGCCGGGTGACCGACAGGAGCATCGTGACGAACACCAGCCACAGGGGTGCGAACAGCGCCACGAGGCCGAGGGCCGCGGTCAGCCGCAGATCGCGGTGGTGCCGCATCTCCTGGGCCGTCAGGCAGTGGCGTGCCACCGTCACCAGATCGACGCCGGGCGAGACGGCCACGGCTCCCGCCTCGTCGGCGAGGAGGCCTTCCACCACCCGGTCGGCGAAGTCCTCGTCGACGTAGGCCGCGGCGCACAGATACCGGGTGACGTCACCCGGCGCGCTCCCGACCGGCATGTGGACCGGCGCGGTTGTCATGCCGGGCCCTCCCTTTTTCCAGCGGCGAAGCGGCGCCGCCCCGGCGCCGGCGGAGCCCGGGGTGCCTCTTCCCGGCAGACCGGCGGTCAGGAGCGCGAGCAGCGCGCCGACCGCCAGGCCGAAGAGGAGAGCGCTGCGCAGCAGGTCCTTCACCATGGTGTCGGCCGGTGCCAGCAGCACGTCGTCGACGAAGGCCTCGTGCATGCCCCACCACGACAGGTTGGCCAGGGCCGATGCCAGCACTCCCGCGAGGAGACAGCGAAGTGGGCCGGACGTGCCGCGGGCCGCCAGTCGCCGTGCGAGGAGAACGAGCGCCGCGAGCAGCACCAGGACGGCGAGATCGTTCACGACCAGTGCGGAGGTGCTGCCGTACCGCTCGGAGGACAGCGCCCAGCCCGGCAGGAACGCCGCCTCCAGGAGCCAGCGCACGGGCTCCTCGTCGGTCCGCAACTGCCGGTAGAACTCCTCCTCGTAGAGATTCCAGACAGGTCGCTGCGCCCATGGACTGCCCGCGAGGACCACGAGCAGGATCAGCAGGGTGAGACGGCCGCGTAACGCCGAGGGCGTGCGCGACGCACGCCGACTGGGCAAGAACATCTGGGGTTCCCCCATCCCCCGATCCCCCCGACCCCCGGGATCAGTGGCCGTACCCTATGGCATCCCCGCTCTCCGTGACCGTGAATCCCGCCAACCCCACCGGCTACTGCCGGTACCCGCCGAGGAACCGCCCGATCCGTCCGATCGCCGCCTCCAGATCCTCCGCGTGGGGCAGCGTGAGGATGCGGAAGTGGTCCGGCGCAGGCCAGTTGAAGCCGGTGCCCTGGACGACCTGGATCTTCTCCCGGAGCAGCAGGTCCAGGACGAACTTCTCGTCGTCGTGGATCTTGTGCACCTTGGGGTCGAGACGCGGGAACGCGTACAGCGAGCCCTTGGGCTTCACGCACGAGACGCCGGGGATCTCGTTGAGCTTCTCCCAGGCCACGGTGCGCTGTTCGTACAGCCGGCCGCCGGGGGCGGTCAGGTCGTGGATGGACTGCCGGCCGCCCAGTGCGGCCTGGATGGCGTACTGGGCGGGCGCGTTGGCGCACAGGCGCATGGAGGCCAGCATGGTCAGGCCCTCCAGGTAGTTCTTCGCGTGCTGCTTCGGGCCGGTGACGACCAGCCATCCGGAGCGGAAGCCGGCCACCCGGTACGTCTTCGACAGGCCGCAGAAGGTCAGCACGACCAGGTCGGGGGCGAGCGCCGCGACCGAGTGGTGCACGGCGTCGTCGTACAGGATCTGGTCGTAGATCTCGTCGGCGAAGACCATCAGGCCGTGCCGGCGGGCGAGGGCGAGGATGCCCTCGATGACCTCCCGCGGGTAGACGGCGCCGGTGGGGTTGTTGGGGTTGATGATGACCACGGCCCTGGTGCGGTCCGTGATCTTCGCCGCCATGTCGTCCAGGTCCGGGTACCAGTCGGCCTGTTCGTCGCACAGGTAGTGAACAGCCTTGCCCCCGGCGAGAGTTGTCACCGCCGTCCACAGCGGGAAGTCCGGCGCGGGGATCAGGACCTCGTCGCCGTCCTCGACCAGCGCCTGTACGGCCATCGCGATCAGTTCGGAGATGCCGTTGCCGAGGAAGACGTCGTCGACGTCGACCTCCAGGCCCAGGTTCTGGTAGCGCTGGGCGACGGCGCGGCGCGCGGAGAGGATGCCCCGGGAGTCCGTGTAGCCGTGCGCCTGGGGGAGCATCCGGATCATGTCCTGGAGGATCTCCTCCGGTGCCTCGAAGCCGAACAGTGCGGGGTTGCCGGTGTTGAGGCGCAGCACGCTGTGGCCCGCCTCCTCCAGCGCGTCGGCGTGCTCGATCACCGGGCCGCGGATCTCGTAACAGACCTCGCTGAGCTTGCTCGACTGCCGGAACTCCATGCGCTGCCGCCTCTCCGGTTTCCTGTGTTGCTTGGTTTTACCAAGTAGCAGCTTGGAAAGTCCAACCACTTGTCTAGACTGCGTCACATGTCACCTCGCCGAAGCTACGACCAGTACTGTTCCGCGGCCCGTGCCCTCGACGTCGTGGGTGACCGCTGGACCCTGCTGATCGTCCGGGAACTGCTGTCCGGTCCGCGCCGCTACACGGACCTGCACGCCGACCTGCCCGGCGTGAGCACGGACGTCCTCGCCTCACGGCTGAAGGACATGGAGCGCGACGGCCTCACCACGCGGCGCAGGCTGCCCCCGCCCGGCGCGGCCTACGTGTACGAACTCACCCTGCGAGGCCGCGAGTTGCTGCCGGTGCTCCAGGCCCTCGGCGCCTGGGGCGGCCCCGAACTCGGCGAACGGCGGCCCACCGACGCGGTACGCGCGCACTGGTTCGCCCTGCCCCTGCTGCGCTCGCTCGAAGGTGAAGGAATCGTCGAAGTCCGCCTGGAGGAGGGGGACTTCCATCTGCACGTTGGAGCGCAGGACGGTCCCGCGTACGGTGACGGACCCGCCCCCGGGGAGCCCGATGCCCGCCTGGTCCTGGACGCCGAGACCTGCGGGGCCATCGGCCGGGGGGAGTTGACCCTGCCGGACGCGGTGCGGGACGGGCGGGTCGAGGTGACCGGCGACGGCACGATCGCCAAGGCACTGCGCGCGGAGTGAACGCGAAGAAGGCCCGCCGGAGCGGGCCTTCTCGATGCTGTCCTGGATCAAAAGAGTGTCAGGCTCCCGGCGGTACCCGTCGCGGCCGCCCCGATCCGCGGGTCAGCGCGTATCCGCCGACGCCCGCCAGCGCGGCCAGCGCGCCGCCCACCGCGGTCCACACCCAGCGGTCGGACCACCAGCCGGAGGACCACCCGTCCTCGGGCTCGATTGCGGACAGCACGGCGGACTTGGAGTCCCCCGAACCGTCGTCCTCCGCCTCGGACTTCACCGCGATCCCCGGCACCAGCGGCTCGGCCAGCGAACCGTCCACCGCGGCCGAACCGCCGATGTCCTTGGAGTCGACGCGTACTTCGGTGCTGACCGGAAGACCCAGGTCGGCCGTCGAGAGGCCGACGACCGTCAGCCGGACGTAGTACGTGCCCGGCAGCGGGTCGTTGGCCCAGGCCTCCGACCAGGCGCGGACCGTGCGCAGCGTGCAGGCCAGCTCCACCGAGGAGGTGCCGGCTGCGGCGGTCCGGGTCTGGGCGCCGTACTGGCAGGACTGGCGGCGCCGCAGTCCGTCGTACACGTCGACCTGCCAGGTCTCGGTGGCATGGGTCTCGGGCAGCTTCACCGTCGCCTTGACGGTGGGGCGCTGGCCCGAGTCCGCGGGGAACGACCAGTACAGGTAGTCGCCCGCGGAGCCGCTCGCCGTGGCCGTCTGCCCCTGCTCGATCTCCGTCGCGTCACGGAACGACGTGCCCGCCAGGGTGGGCGCGGCACCGTCCGCCGAGGCCGAATCCGTGGGCGTCGGCGTCGAGTCGGCCACCGCGGGGGAGGCCGCGAGCCCGAGCAGCAGCGCCGCCGCGCCCACCGTACGTGTGATCCGCATCAGTTGGTCCTCCAGACCGCGAGCCGCCAGCGCGACAGCCAGCCCCACAGCAGACCGGCGACGAACCCGGCGAGAATCAGCGCGCCGAGCAGCCACCAGCCGCGCCCGAGGCCGAAAGAGGCCACGTCGCTCGCCGTCGACGGGCCGTCCACCACGTCGACGGTCAACTCCAGGGGCAGGCCCGGAGCGGCCTTCACCCCGGCGCCGGCCGAGAAGGAGTTGGTGACCTGGAGACACACCGTCTCGGCCGCCGCGTCGTCCTCGTCGCTCTCCGCCTTCGGATACCTGAGCCCCGTGGAGATCATGTCCGAGCGGCCGTTGCCCGCCGCCTCACCGCGCACGATCTCCCGGCCGTGCACGGTCACCGCCCGCAGCAGCACCCCGTACGACGGGTTCACGGTCCGGTCGGCCGCCACGCTCACCGAAGCCCGCAGCTCCTGGCCGGGGTTCACGTCCACCCGGTACCAGCGCTGCCGGCCGAACTCCTCGCGGTCGGTGTACAGCCCGGACTTCAGCGCGGGCGCGTCGGTGCAGGCGTCGGTGCCCTCGGTGGCCACCGGCGTCACCACCGGATCGGCCGCCCGGTCCACCAACTGGTTGACCTTGTCGGTCAGTTCGTCGGCGTGCTCGACCGAGGTGTAGGTGCCGCCGGTCGCCTCGGCGATGCAGCTGAGCTGCCGGCTCATCTTGGTGTTCGGGACCAGGCCGAGGGTGTCGATGGTCATGTCGACGCCCTTCGCGGCGATCTCACGGGCCACCTCGCACGGGTCGAGCGGCGCGCAGGTGTCCTCGCCGTCCGTGATCAGCACGATCCGCTTGGAGCCGTCGCCCTTCGTGAAGTCACCGGCCGCCTTCAGCAGCGCGGGGCCGATCGGGGTCCAGCCGGTGGGGGAGAGGGTGGCCACCGCCGACTTGGCCTCCGTCCGGTTCAGCGTGCTGACCGGGTAGAGCTGGGCGGTGTCCTTGCAGCCCGTCTTCTGGTTGTTGCCCGGGTAGTTGGCGCCGAGGGTCCGGATGCCGAGCTGGACCTCCTCGGGCGTCGCGTCCAGCACCTCGTTGAAGGCCTGCTTCGCCGCCGCCATCCGGGTGCCGCCGTCGATGTCCGTGGTCCGCATCGAGCCGCTCACGTCGAGGACGAGATCGACCTGCGGCGCGGCCTGGCCCGTTGGTTCACCGGCGACCGCCGCGACCGGGAGGGCGACCCCGGCCGTCAGGGCGGTGAGCAGGGCGCACACTCCTGCCGCCAGCCGTTTTCTTGTGATCATCGCCGGATCCTATTGATCAGGTGTGCCCGGCTCCAAAACGGCCGCTCAGAGCAGGGGGTTGGGCAGCCCGGTCCACTGGTCGCCCGGCGTTCCAGGCGACAGCCGCATCGACGTCAATGCCTTCGCGGGCAGCGGCTGTTCGAGCAACGCGGCCAGATCCGGGGTGCGCGGCAGATCCCGTACGGCGGTCTCCAGCGCCCCGCGCAACGCCGTCGCCGAACCCGCCGTGGCCGCGAGGGCTCCCGCCGTCAGGGAGCCGAACAGCTTGCGCCGCAGGGTGGTTTCGTCGTCCGTGACGATCCGTCCGGACAGAGCCGGGACCGCGATGCCGTGCCGGGCCAGCCGCGCGGGGCTGATCCGGATGTCGGCGAGGTCCCGGTAGACCAGTCGGAGAGGCGCACCCGACTCGGACAGGACGACCAACAGGTTCTGGCCGTGCGCCTCCAGGGCCACCCCGAGCTCCAGCAGACGAAGACCGGCGGTGAGGGTCAGCCGGGCGAACTCGCCCAGCCAGGCGGGGGAGTTCGGCAGATCGGTGGTGGCGAGGGCCGCCACCGGGAGCACCCGGTCGCCGTACACCTGCGGGGACTCGCGCACCACGGCGGCGAGATCCGGGGAGCCGGCGGTCGCGGCCCCCAGGGTCCGGGTGAAGTGCAGCAGGCCGTCCGTGTGCTCCGACAGTGTCTCCGCGAACGCGGAGAGGGTCGCGGACATACTGATCGAGTAGCCGGAGATGTCCCGCACCGAGGACGTCAGGCGGGCGCTGAGCGCGGTCTTGACGTGCCGCGGTCCGTCCGTGAGGGCGAGGGTGCGCAGGGACATCAAAGGGTGCGCGTCGAGGCCCTCGGCGAAGGGCCGCTTCAGCACATGGTCCGCCTGCCACGGATGGACGGGCAGCAACAGCCGCTCCCCGTCCCGCAGTTCGGACGGCCACGCGCCCGTCACCAGGCACTCGCCCACCGGGACCGGCACAAGCCCCAGCCGCACCAGCGGCCGGTGCTCGGGCCCGTAGGCCAACTGTTCCGCCACCGAGAAACCTGGCCTGGACCGGCAGTTGGGGTGGTACGGGTGTCCGTCGACGATCCGCTGTTCCCACTCCCAGTCGGACACCGGCCACCCCTCCGGGCGGGCCGGCCGCCCCGACCTCGACAGCGCCAACGAGGCCACACTGTGGGCGAGTTCGGCCGCGAAATCGGCGCCGTGCGGTACGCCGAGGTCGGTCACCAGCCGCGCCGGATCGTCGTACGCGACCCGGTCGAGCCGTACGACTGTGACGTAGGCGGCCGTGGCGTACGGGTCCGGGTGCGGGCCGTGCAGCCGGCGGCCGTCCGAAAGGCGCAGCGTCAGCCCCTCCCGGCCCGTCTGCCGCGCCCCGATCCAGGGCAGCGGATCGTGCGTGAGCCCACGCCACAGCCGGGTCAGCACGGCCGCCCGCGCGCCGGGCAGTTCCGCCGCGTACCGCGCCGCGAGGCCGGGGCGTACGACGGCCAGCTCTGCGGCGAACTCGGCCTCGGCGGCTGAGGGACGGTGCACGGTCGGACTCCTCGGGTGCGAGTGGTGTCACGGTGGGGCGGTGACGGCAGACATACTGATCGTCATCGCACCGGATGAACCGTAGAGAACGAGTGGATCGCGTGGATCTCCCGCCCCCGCCTGCCGAGGTCGCACGGCGCGCCGACGCCTACGCGGCAGCCCCCCTGCTGAACTGCCTGCTGCGCGAGGTGGCCGAGCGGCTCCCGGAACCGGGTGAACGCCCTGTGCACCGGCTTCCCGGCGGGAGCCTGCTGCGGGTGCTGGGCGAACGCCGGCCCACCGAGCCCGAGGTGTACGCGGCGGGCGGCTGGCGGCACGTCGGCCACACCGAGCTCGTGAAACTCGTCGCCGAGGAACTGACCCGGCACACCGGCGTGTCCCACCACGAACTGCCCGCCGAGATGATCGACAGCCGGGACGCGGTGGCCGCCCTGCTCACGGCCAGGGACCGGGTCGCGGCGCCCGAGGACCCGTATCTGCGCTCCGAACAGTGTCTCGTCACCGGCCATCCGTACCACCCCGCTCCCAAGGCCCGCGGCGGCGGTCCGGTCACCGCCTGGCTGCCGTACGCCCCCGAGGCCCACGCCCGCTTCCCGCTGGTCCTGCTCGGCCTGCGCGAGGACGCGGTCGTCGAGGAGGGTGACACCTCCGCCCTCGACGCGCTCGGGGAGGCCCCGCCCGGCTACCGGCTGCTGCCCGCGCATCCCTGGCAGCTCGACCTGGTGGACCGCGCCGGGGCCTGTGCGGACGCCTTCGCGGACGGCCGCCTGATCCGGCTCGGCACGACCGGCTTCGAGACCTGGCCGACGGCCGCGATCCGCACGGTGTACGCCCCCGAACGCGACCTCTTCCTGAAGTTCAGCCTGGACGTCCGGATCACGAACGACATCCGCCGGCTCTGGCGTCACGACCTGCTCGCACTCCGCCGTACGGACGCGGCCGTCGTGAAGGCCTTCGCCGCGAGCCCCGGCCCCGCCGCCTGGCTGAGCGACCGCGGCTACCGCACCGCCGACTTCGCCTTCGAGGAACTCGCCGTCCTGGTCCGCGACGGCCTGCACGACCGTGTGCGACCCGGGACGACCCCGCTGCTCGCCGCGGCCCTCGTGGAGGGGTTCGAGGGCAACCCGCTCGACGGCACCGCCGATCCGGCGGGCTGGTGGGAGGCGTACCTGGGTGCGGTGGTGCCGCCCGCCCTCGCGGCCTTCGGCGACCACGGCGTCGTACTCGAAGCACATCTGCAGAACACGCTGATCGCCGTGGACGCCGACGGCATGCCCGTGCAGGCGCTGTTCCGGGACGCCGAGGGTGTGAAGCTGCTGGCGGACGTCCCGCGCGCGGCCGGGTGGGAGCGGCTGGCGTACTGCCTGGTCGTGAACCACCTGTGGGAGGTCGCCGCCGCTCTCGCCGAACGGCACCCCGGCTTCGACCCCTGGCCCGCCGCCCGCAGTGAGTTCACTCGCCATGATCTCCCCGAAGCGGCCGCCCTGCTTGCCTCGCCCACGCTCCCCGGCAAGACGAACCTGCTCCTGAGGTGGACCGGCGCGGACGGCGCCGACGCCCGCTACCTGCCCCTGCCCAATCCGCTGACCGAGGCCTGAGCGCCGACGCGGGCGGGGGGGGGGGGGGGGGGGGGGGGGGGGGGGGGGGGGGGGGGGGGGGGGGGGGGGGGGGGGGGGGGGGGGGGGGGGGGGGGGGGGGGGGGG
>NZ_JBVIHJ010000042.1:0-29388 GCF_055570355.1 Streptomyces sp. NPDC031225
ACCCCCCACCCCGCCCCCGACCCACCCACCGAACCGCACGCACTCAGGGGCGCGGGGAACTGCGCACACAACGCCCGCCCCCACCGAACCCGCACTCGAACCCGGGAGCCGTCCCGCGATATCCCGCACGCCATGTCGCCGTAACCGCCGGTTCAGACAAGCTTGCGAGGCTCAGCCAATGAAGCCCGCCGTGCCAGAACCCTCGCCACCGCCCGAGGGATCCGCGGGGAACGGGGACGCCCCGGAAGACTCCCCCGTCGCCGTCGTGCTCCCGCTCGCGCCGTCCGACGCGCCCGTTTCGCTCCTGGCGCGGAAGAATGGGGTCATGAGCCAGTCGAACACCCAGGCAGAGGTCCAGCACGTACAGCCCTCCGTGGGCTCCATAGCCGCGCACCGCCCGCACACCGTGTCGGCCACCGTCTCCGATCTCGAACCCGATCTCGACGCCGATCTCGACGCGTACGAGGAGGTCCCGGTAGACGGTGCGGCCCAGCTCCCGCAGGGTCGTTTCCTCGACCGGGAACGCAGCTGGCTCGCGTTCAACGAACGCGTACTCGAACTCGCCGAGGACCCGAACACCCCCCTCCTGGAGCGCGCGAACTTCCTCGCGATCTTCGCCAGCAACCTGGACGAGTTCTTCATGGTCCGGGTGGCAGGGCTGAAGCGCCGTATCGCCACCGGCGTCGCCACCCGCTCCGCCTCCGGCCTCCAGCCGCGCGAGGTGCTGGAGATGATCTGGGCCCGCTCCCGCGAGCTGATGGCCCGGCACGCCGCGTGCTACCACGAGGACATCGCCCCCTCCCTCGCCGAGGAGGGCATCCACCTGGTCCGCTGGAACGAACTCCAGGAGAAGGAGCAGGCCCGCCTCTTCACCCTGTTCCGGCACCAGATCTTCCCGGTCCTGACCCCCCTCGCGGTCGACCCGGCGCACCCCTTCCCCTACATCTCGGGGCTGTCCCTGAACCTGGCCGTGATCGTGCGCAACCCGGTCAACGGCAAGCGCCACTTCGCCCGGGTCAAGGTCCCGCCGCTGCTGTCCCGCTTCCTGGAGTCCTCCCCCGGCCGCTACGTCCCCATCGAGGACGTCATCGGCGCCCACCTGGAGGAGCTGTTCCCGGGCATGGAGGTCCTGGAGCACCACACCTTCCGGGTCACCCGCAACGAGGACCTGGAGGTCGAGGAGGACGACGCCGAGAACCTCCTCCAGGCCCTGGAGCGCGAGCTCATGCGGCGCCGCTTCGGTCCCCCGGTGCGCCTGGAGGTCGAGGAGTCCATCGACCGCGAGGTGCTGGACCTCCTCGTACGCGAGCTGAAGATCTCCGAGGCCGAGGTCTACCCGCTCCCCGGCCCCCTGGACCTCACGGGCCTCTTCCGGATCGCCGGCCTGGACCGCCCCGAGCTGAAGTACCGCAAGTTCGTCGCCGGTGTGCACCGCGACCTGGCCGAGGTCGAGTCGGCGTCCTCGCCGGACATCTTCGCCGCACTGCGCGCCCGGGACGTGCTGCTGCACCACCCCTACGACTCCTTCTCGACGTCGGTCCAGGCCTTCCTCCAGCAGGCGGCCGAGGACGACGACGTCCTCGCCATCAAGCAGACCCTGTACCGCACGTCGGGCGACTCCCCCATCGTCGACGCCCTCATCGACGCCGCCGAGGCCGGCAAGCAGGTCCTCGTCCTGGTCGAGATCAAGGCCCGCTTCGACGAGCACGCCAACATCAAGTGGGCGCGCAAACTGGAGGAGGCGGGCTGCCATGTCGTCTACGGTCTCGTCGGCCTGAAGACCCACTGCAAGCTGTCCTTGGTGGTCCGTCAGGAAGGCGACACGCTACGGCGGTACAGCCACGTCGGCACCGGCAACTACCACCCGAAGACGGCCCGGCTGTACGAGGACCTCGGCCTGCTCACGTCCGACCCGCAGGTGGGCGCGGACCTGTCCGACCTGTTCAACCGGCTGTCCGGTTACTCCCGTCGCGAGACCTACCGCCGCCTGCTGGTGGCACCCAAGTCCCTTCGCGACGGCCTCATTTCACGCGTGAACAAGGAAGTCCAGCACCACCGCGCAGGGCGTCCGGCCTTCATCCGCATCAAGGTCAACTCGCTGGTGGACGAGGCGCTCATCGACTCGCTCTACCGCGCGTCCCAGGCGGGCGTGCCGGTCGACGTGTGGGTGCGCGGCATCTGCGCGATCCGCCCGGGCGTCACCGGCATGTCCGAGAACATCCGGGTCCGCTCGATCCTCGGCCGGTTCCTCGAACACTCCCGGGTGTTCGCCTTCGGCAACGGCGGCGAGCCCGAGGTGTGGTTCGGCAGCGCCGACATGATGCACCGCAACCTCGACCGCCGTATCGAGGCGCTGGTGCGGGTGACGGACCCGGCCCACCGGGCGTCCCTCAACCGGCTGCTGGAGACCGGCATGTCCGACACCACCGCGTCCTGGCACCTCGGCCCGGACGGCGAGTGGATCCGGCACGCCACGGACGCGGACGGCCAACCCCTGCGCAACGTCCAGGAGATGCTCATAGACGCCCGGAGGCGCCGGCGTGGCACAGCAACACCTTGAACCGACGGACCCCAGGTCCGGGAACGTCGGGCACGTCGGACCGGCGACCGGCGACGCCCTCGCGGCCTATCTGCGGGCCCAGGCCACGGAGTTCCTCCGCGCACTGCGCCAGCACCGCGAGTCGGGCGGTGCGGCGGCCGGCGCGGAGGACCAGGTCGACGCGGCCCGGGCCCTGCGCCGCTCGGTCCGCCGCATCAGCGCCAGCCTCCACACCTTCCGCCCCCTCCTGGACGCCGACTGGTCGGAGTCCCTGCGCCCCGAACTGGCCTGGCTCTCCGGGACGTTGGGCATGGAGCACGCGTACGAGTCCCGCCTGGAGCGGCTGTTGCTGGCGCTGCACAGACTGTCGGGGGCGGTGTTCCCGACGCAGCACACGGCCGCCGTGACCAGCGGCGCGGCCCGCCCCGCACCGGCCCCGGACCGCGGCAACCTCACCGTGGGCGCGGCCAAGGCGGGCGCCCTCCTGGACCGCCAGCTGACCCTGGCCCGCACCCGCGCCCACTCGACGGCCCTGCAGGCCGTGGGTTCCAGCCGCTTCCACGCGGTCGCCGACCACATCGCCGTACTCGCCAGCGAGGTTCCGCTGACCAGAGCGGCTCCCGCCACCGGCCTGCACCCCTACGCCGCCGCGGCCCAGGAACGCCTGGAGGACGCCGTGACCGCCCTCCCCCTCGTCACCGCGGGCCACCCCTACAACGCCGAGGCCCTCATCCACGGCCTCTCCCCGGACCCCTCCCCCCACCCCCAGGACGCCCCCTGGCACCAGGTCCGCCTCCTGCTGCGCCTGCACCGCTACGCCCGCGAGGTCCTGACCGGCGACGGACCGCCGGTGGACGTGCGGCTCCACACCGCCGGCCCGTGCCTGGACCGTCACCGGGACGCCTCGGAGGCGGCGGCCGCCGCGGCCGCGGCGGCCCGCACCCCCCGTATCGCCCCGGCGACCGCCTACGCCCTCGGTGTCCTGCACGCCGACCAGCGCCACGAGGTGGAGGCGGCCCGTTTCGCCTTCCAGCAGTGCTGGCAGAAGCAGGCGGTCAACTCCTGAAGGAGGCAGCGACCCCGGTGACCGACACCCCGGAACCCCCCGTCCAGGCAGCCGGCTGCGTCCTGTGGCGCCACTCCCCGGCCGGCGGCGCCCCGGAGATCTGTCTGGTCCACAGGCCGAGGTACGACGACTGGTCGCACCCGAAGGGCAAGCTGAAGCGAGGCGAGGACGCCCTCGTCGGCGCGCTGCGCGAGGTCGAGGAGGAGACGGGGTACCGGGCGGCGCCCGGCGTCCCGCTGTCCATGGTGAAGTACTTCGCCAACGGCCGCCCCAAGGAGGTCCGTTACTGGGCGGCCGAGGCCACCGGGGGCGGCTTCACCCCGAACGACGAGGTCGACCGCATCCTCTGGCTCCCGCCCGCGGCGGCCAGGAACCGTCTGACCCAGCCCCGCGACAGGATGCTGGTCGACGAGCTCCTTGTGCGGGTGTCCGAACTCACATAGGGCTCCCGGGGCCTCTCAGCCCTGTGCGTGCCCCGCCGCGTCCGCACGCGCCAGGCTGCGCGCTCTGCGTGCCGGTCCGCGCCAGCCGCAGGTGCACCGGGCCAGGCAGAAACGGCCTTGTTCGACCATCTGCGTGTGGTGGTCCGGTCGGTCGGGAGGAGGTGGGGGAATCCTGTCCTGCTGCGCCACACTGACAACGTTACCCACCCCGGATGCCACGCCAACCGGCCGCCCGCGACAGCGGCTGCGGTCTGCGCGTGACGGCCCCCGCCCACCCGTCGTTAAAGGCAACGACAGGGAGTCCGTGGCGGACGTCCCGGCTGGGGGTGGGCGGCGATGGCGGAGCGGCAGCACAGGCGGGCCGGTACGGCGCTCGTCACGGCGGTGCTCGCGGCCGGTGCCTGCGTGAGCGGCTGTTCGGGCGGTGGCGCCACCCTGGACGGCGCGCCCGCGGCCGACCCGGTCCAAGCCCTGCGCCGGGCCGCCGACGGCCTGGTGGACGCGGGCAGTTCGAAGGCCCGTACGTCGATGGAGATGGCCACCGGCGGGACCCGCGTCACCATCCGCGGCGAGGGTGTGTACGACTATCGTGCGCGGCTGGGCCGGCTGAGGGTGATGCTGCCGCAGGACCCGGCCGGCACCAGCGAGCACCGACCGATCACCGAACTCCTCACCCCGGGCGCCCTGTTCATGAAGAACCGGGGCGCCGGTGTGCCCGCCGACAAGTGGGTGCGGGTCGACACCGCGACCCTCTCCGACGGCAACCTCGTCACCGGTGGGGCCACCGATCCGCTCGCCGCCGCCGAGGTGCTGCGCGGGACCCGGACGGCGACGTACGTCGGGGCGACGGAGCTGGCGGGGACCGAGGTGCGGCACTACCGGGGCACCGCGGACCTCGCCGCCGCGGCGAGGGGCGCCTCCGGCGCGAACAGGGCCGCCCTGGCAGCGGCGGCGAGGGGGTTCGCCACTGCCGCGGTGCCCTTCGACGTCTACCTGGACGACGAGGGCCGCATCCGCAAGATCCGGCACCGGTTCAGCTTCCTCAACGGGCAGCGCAGGGGCACCGTCGCGGTCGCCTCGACGACGCTGCTGTACGACTTCGGGACCGCCACGGACGTACGGCTGCCGGCCGGCCGGGACATCTACGCGGGCGAGATCGCCCAGGGCGCCGGGAGCGAGCGGCCGTGACGGGCGTCAAGGACTAGCCCGTCCGTGCCATGCGCGGTGTGTGGGCCGCTCCCTACTCTAGAAGCCGGTGACGGCAGAGAAGAGGTGATGCGCGTGGCTCCGGTCGGCGGTACGGCGGTTCAGGACCACGTGGCCCTCGCCGAGATCGAACTGTGCGGAGAGCTGATCATCGCGGCGTCGGCCGCGCACGACCGGCTCAGCCTGCAGAGCATCGACGAGGTGCTGAAGGTGGCAGAGGAACGTGCGGAGGTCCCCGGCGAATGAGCCGGGGGCGCACGTCCCGTCGTGGGCGGATCCGGGTCAGGTGCGCAGCAGGCGGCCGATCGCCTTCGTGGCCTCTTCGACCTTCGCGTCGATCTCGGTGCCGCCCCTGGCGGCCGCGTCGGCGACGCAGTGCCGCAGGTGTTCCTCCAGGAGCTGGAGGGCGAAGGACTGCAGGGCCTTGGTGGAGGCGGACACCTGCGTGAGTATGTCGATGCAGTAGACGTCCTCGTCGACCATCCGCTGCAGGCCCCTGATCTGGCCCTCGATCCGGCGCAGGCGCTTGAGGTGTTCGTCCTTCTGCTTGTGGTAGCCGTGTGTGGTGTTTTCGGCCACTGTCTCGGAGGGCGCCGTGGCGCCGGCCTCGGTCGTCGTCATCGCATCCTCCAGATCAATACCCCTACCCGGTATATCGTACCGAAATTTGCTGGGTATAGGGCCCTTGGTACGCCCCCGTACGGATCACTCTGCCTGATGGGCGACACTGGGGGACGGCCCATTAGCCGTGGCCGGATGATGCACTTAGCATCACCCTGACCGAAACCGATGCACCCCGAGGACCCCTTGTGCGCTTTCGTCTGACCCCCAGGGAGACGAGCTTCTACGACATGTTCGCCGCCTCCGCGGACAACATCGTCACGGGCTCGAAGCTCCTCATGGAACTGCTCGGCGCGGACACCGCCGGCCGGGCCGAGATCGCAGAGCGTATGCGGGCCGCTGAACACGCCGGTGACGATGCGACGCACGCGATCTTCCACCAGTTGAACTCCTCGTTCATCACGCCGTTCGACCGCGAGGACATCTACAACCTGGCGTCCTCCCTCGACGACATCATGGACTTCATGGAGGAGGCCGTCGACCTGGTCGTCCTCTACAACGTCGAGGAACTCCCCAAGGGCGTCGAGCAGCAGATCGAGGTGCTGGCGCGGGCGGCCGAGCTGACGGCCGAGGCCATGCCGAACCTGCGGACCATGGACAACCTCACCGAGTACTGGATCGAGGTCAACCGGCTGGAGAACCAGGCGGACCAGATCCACCGCAAGCTGCTCGCCATGCTCTTCAACGGCAAGTACGAGGCCATCGAGGTGCTCAAGCTGAAGCAGATCGTGGACGTCCTGGAAGAGGCCGCGGACGCGTTCGAGCACGTGGCGAACACGGTGGAGACCATCGCAGTCAAGGAGTCCTGAGCCCGTTTATGGACACCTTCGCTCTGGTCGTGACCGTCCTGGTCGCGCTCTTCTTCACGTACACCAACGGCTTCCACGACTCCGCGAACGCGATCGCGACCTCGGTGTCGACACGGGCGCTCACGCCTCGCGCCGCGCTGGCCATGGCGGCGGTCATGAACCTCGCCGGAGCGTTCCTCGGCTCCGGGGTCGCGAAGACGGTCAGTGAGGGCCTGATCGAGACACCGCAGGGCTCGAAGGGGATGGGGATCCTCTTCGCGGCGCTGGTCGGCGCGATCGTGTGGAACCTCGTCACCTGGTACTTCGGGCTGCCCTCCTCGTCCTCGCACGCGCTGTTCGGCGGCATGGTGGGGGCCGCGCTGGCGGGCGGCACCGACGTGATCTGGCACGGCGTGGTCGACAAGGTCGTCATCCCGATGTTCATCTCGCCGGTCGTCGGCCTGATCGCCGGTTACCTGGTGATGACCGCGATCATGTGGATCTTCCGGCGGTCCAATCCGCACAAGGCCAAGCGGGGCTTCCGGATCGCGCAGACCGTGTCCGCGGCGGGCATGGCCCTCGGGCACGGCCTCCAGGACGCCCAGAAGACGATGGGCATCGTGGTGATGGCCCTGGTGATCTCCGGCCACGAGACGTACGGCGACCCGATCCCGGTGTGGGTGAAGATCGCCTGCGCCTTGATGCTGTCACTGGGCACGTACGCGGGCGGCTGGCGCATCATGCGCACGCTGGGCCGGAAGATCATCGAGCTCGATCCGCCGCAGGGCTTCGCCGCGGAGACGACGGGCGCGGCGATCATGTTCACCACCGCGTACCTGTTCAAGGCGCCCGTCTCCACGACCCACGTCATCACCTCGGCGATCATGGGCGTCGGCGCCACCAAGCGCGTCAACGCGGTCCGTTGGGGCGTCGCCAAGAACATCGTCCTGGGCTGGTTCATCACGATGCCCGCGGCGGCGATCGTGGCCGCCTCCTCCTACGGGATCGTGCACCTGCTGTTCCTGTAGCCGGGTCCCGGCGGCCGCTCGCGCGCTCCGCCGCCCATGTCAGAGGGCCCGCCCCCGTAGCCGGGGGCGGGCCCTCTGTGTCCTCACGGTGGCACCGCCATGCAGCACCGCGAGGGGCTTGGTACGGCCTAGCCGAAGCGGCCGGAGATGTAGTCCTCGGTGGCCTGGACCGACGGGTTAGAGAAGATCCGCTCCGTCTCGTCGATCTCGATCAGCCTGCCGGGCTGGCCCACCGCGGCCAGGTTGAAGAAGGCCGTACGGTCGGAGACCCGCGCCGCCTGCTGCATGTTGTGCGTCACGATGACGATCGTGAAGCGCTCCTTCAGCTCACCGATCAGGTCCTCGATGGCGAGGGTGGAGATCGGGTCCAGGGCCGAGCAGGGCTCGTCCATGAGCAGGACCTTGGGCTCGACCGCGATTGCGCGGGCGATGCACAGGCGCTGCTGCTGACCGCCGGACAGGCCCGAACCGGGCTTGTTCAGACGGTCCTTGACCTCGTTCCAGAGGTTCGCGCCCTTGAGGGACTTCTCGACGACGTCCGACAGCTCGGACTTCTTGTACGAGCCGTTCAGGCGCAGGCCCGCCGCCACGTTGTCGAAGATCGACATCGTGGGGAACGGGTTCGGGCGCTGGAAGACCATGCCGACCTCGCGGCGCACGGACACCGGGTCGATGCCCTGCCCGTACAGGTCCTCGTCGTCGAGGAGCACCTTGCCCTCGACCCGGCCGCCCGAGGTGACCTCGTGCATCCGGTTGAGCGTGCGCAGGAACGTCGACTTGCCGCAGCCGGAGGGGCCGATGAACGCCGTCACCGAGCGCGGCTCGACCGTCATCGAGATGTCTTCGATCGCCTTGTGAGAGCCGTAGTAGGCGGTGAGCCCACTCACGTCGATTCGCTTGGCCATGACTACTTCACTTCCAGATCTCGGTCGCTGTGTGGGCCGCGTCAGCGACCGGTCTTCGGGGCCTTCCAGCGGGCGATGCCGCGAGCCACCAGGTTCAGGATCATCACGAAGGCGATCAGCGTCAGCGACGCCGCCCACGCACGGTCGTACGCCGCACCGGCGCCCGCGCTGTTCGCGTACTGCTGATAGATGTACAGCGGAAGCGACTGCTGCGCACCCTCGAAGGGGTTGGCGTTGATGAGCGAGTTGCCCCACACCAGGAGCAGCACGGGCGCGGTCTCGCCGGCGATACGGGCGATCGCCAGCATGATGCCGGTCGTGATGCCGCCGATCGACGTCGGCAGGACCACCTTCAGGATGGTGCGCCACTTCGGGATGCCGAGCGCCAGGGACGCCTCGCGCAGCTCGTTCGGGACGAGCTTGAGCATCTCCTCCGTGGAACGGACGACGACCGGCATCATCAGGATCGCCAGGGCGAGCGAGCCGGCGAAGCCGAACGGCTCCATGTCGAACATCAGCATGATGCTGAGGATGAACAGGCCCGCGACGATCGACGGGATGCCCGTCATGACGTCGACGAAGAAGGTGACGGCCTTGGAGAGCTTGCCGCGCCCGTACTCCACGAGGTAGACGGCGGTCAGCACACCGACCGGCGCCGCGATCACCGTGGCGAGGCCGACCTGCTCCAGGCTGCCGAGGATGGCGTGGTAGATACCGCCGCCCGGCTCGGAGTCGGCGACCAGGCCCATCGAGTGGGTCAGGAAGAAGAGGTCGAGGACCTTCACACCCCGCGAGATCGTCGACCACACCAGGGAGACCAGCGGGATGAGGGCGAGCAGGAAGGCGACCCAGACCAGCGCGGTCGCGATCCGGTCCTTGGCCTGGCGGCGGCCCTCGACGCGGGCGGCGATGCCGTACGTCCCGACGACGAACAGGACCGCGGCGATCAGGGCCCACTGGATGCTGCTGTGCAGGCCGGCGGCCGCGCTGATGCCGAGGCCGAGGGCGACGGAGCCGGCGGCGATGGCGTACGGGCTCCACCTGGGCAGGCTCGCGCCGCGCAGGGTGCTGGGGCGCTTCTCGGCGATTGCGGTGCTCATGCGTTGGCCCCCGAGTACTCCTTGCGACGGGCGATGATCATGCGCGCCGCGCCGTTGACCAGCAGGGTGATGACGAACAGGACCAGACCGGAGGCGATCAGCGCGTCCCGGCCGGTCTCGCTGGCCTCACCGAACTTGCTGGCGATGTTCTGGGCGAAGGTGCCGCCGCCCGGGTCGAGCAGGCTGGCCTGGATGTCGAAGGTCGGCGAGAGCACGGTGGCCACGGCCATCGTCTCGCCGAGCGCGCGCCCGAGGCCGAGCATCGAGGCGGAGATCACACCGGAGCGGCCGAAGGGGATGACCGCCATGCGGACCACCTCCCAGCGGGTGGCGCCGAGCGCCAGGGCCGCCTCCTCGTGCATCTGCGGGACCTGGCGGAAGACCTCGCGGCTCACGTTGGTGATGATCGGCAGGATCATGATCGCGAGCAGGATGCCGACGGTGAGCATCGAGCGGGGTGCGCCGCCCTGCCAGGAGAAGATGCCGGTCCAGCCGAGGTAGTCGTTGAGCCAGCCGTAGAGGCCGTTCATGTGCGGGACGAGGATCAGGGCGCCCCAGAGGCCGTACACGATGGACGGTACGGCGGCGAGCAGGTCGATCACGTAGGCGATCGGGCCGCGCAGTCTGCGCGGGGCGTAGTGCGTGAGGAACAGCGCGATGGCGACGGCGATCGGGACCGCGATGGCCATGGCGATGACCGAGGAGACGACCGTGCCGAAGACGAGGACCGCGATGCCGAACTTCGGCGGGACGAGCTGGGTGTTCCACTCGAACGCGGTGAAGAAGTTCGCGTCGTCCTTGCTGATCGCGATCGAGGCGCGGTAGGTGAGGAAGCCCGCGATCGCGGCCATGATCACCAGCAGCAGGATGCCCGACCCGCGGGAGAGACCGAGGAAGATCCGGTCACCGGGTCGGGTGGCGCCACGGGCCGCGCGCTTCTGCTCGGCCTCGGTGGGTTGCGGTGCGGGGGGAGGTGCGTCTGTTATCTGTGTGGTTTCCATCGGGTTCTCCGGTCTGCGGAGCCACACGTGTCGTACGGCTCCTGGCGGCGGTGCACCGGACGGTGCGGTCCGGCCGGGGTCCCTCGAAGCGGGCCCCCGGGCCGGACCGCACACTCAAATCAGCTCAGGCTTTCGACGGTGGTGCGAACCTTGGCGATGATGTCGTCGGGGATCGGCGCGTAGTCGTTGTCCGCGAGGACCTTCTGGCCGTCCTCGGAGGCGGTGTAGCGCAGGAACGCCTTGGTCGCGGCCAGGGTGTCGGCCTTGTTGCCCTTGTCGCAGACGATCTCGTAGGTGACCAGGACCATCGGGTAGGCACCGTCGGCCTTGGTCCCGTAGTTGAGCTCCAGCGCCAGGTCGGAGCCGGTGCCGATGACCTTGGCGTCGGCGATGGCCTTCGTGGCGTTCTCGACGGTGGGCTCGACCGGGGCGGAGGCGCCGGTGTCGATGCTGACCGGCGTGATGCCGTCCTTGGCGTAGGAGAGCTCGAAGTAGCCGATGGCGCCGTTGGTCTGCTTGACCTGCTGGGCGACACCGGAGGACTGCGCGGCGGACTGGCCGCCCTTGGCCACCCAGGTCTTGCCGTGCTCGTAGGGCCAGTCGCTCTTGGCGGTGGCGATCAGGTACTTGGTGAAGTTGTCCGTGGTGCCGGAGTCGTCCGAGCGGTGGAACGCCTGGATCTTCAGGTCGGGCAGCTTCACGCCCGGGTTCAGCTTGGCGATCGCCGGGTCGTTCCACTTGGAGATCTTGGCGTTGAAGATCTTGGCGATGGTCGGCGCGTCCAGCGTCAGCTTGTCGACACCGGAGATGTTGATGCCGAGGGCGATCGGGCCGCCCACCATCGGGAGGTCGATGCCCTGGCCGCCGGTGCAGACCTTCTTGGAGGCGGTGACCTCTTCGGGCTTCAGCGCGGAGTCGGAACCGGCGAAGGCGACCTGGCCGTTGTTGAACGCGGTCACGCCGGCGCCGGAGCCGCCGCCCTTGTAGTTGACCTGCACGCCACAGGCCTGCGTGAACTGCTTGACCCAGGCGTCGATCGCGTTCTTCTGCGCGGAGGAGCCGTCGGCGAGCAGCTGACCCTTGGCGTCGTCGCACTTGATGCTGCTGGCGTTCGCCGTGGAGGACGCACCGCCGCCGCTGCTGTCGCTCGTGTCGTCGGAGCCGCACGCCGTGAGGGCCAGGGCGCCGGAGACGGCGAGAGCACCGAAGGCGAGGGCCCGCCGGTTCTTGCGCTGAAGCTTCACTTGAATTCCTTCCGGGTGCCGCCGTCCTGAATCCGGCGGCGTGCGCGAAGTCTGAGTGATACGGGGGCGCATTCGAGGCACACCACGTATCGCGTAAGGCCGAAATTAGGCAGATCAGGTGAAGGCACCTATGGCCGGAAGTGAACGGCGGGTGAACCCCTGCAGAAGGTGCGGTGAGGTCACGGAACGCTTACATCGAGGACACAGTGTGATTCCGGAACCCACGAGGGAACCCGCGCCCCCGCTGTCCCGTCTCGTTCCACGGGAGCCGACGAAAGGCACGGACACATGCAACGGCGTACGTTCATCGCCAACGGCGCCGCCGCGATCGCCGCGGTGGCCACGACCGGGTGCGACGGCAGCAAGGGAAGCGCGGACGCCGCGCAGAGCACCCTCGGCAGGTCCCTGTCCGCGTCCTCCCGTAAGCCCGCCACGGCCCCCGCGAGCTGGGCGGCTCTGGCCCGGGGCCTGGACGGCACCCTGGTCCGCCCCGGTGACGCCGACTGGTCGACGGCGCGCAAGCTCTACAACACCCGCTTCGACTCCCTGAAGCCCGCGGCGGTCGCGTACGTGGCGCACACCGACGACATCCGCACCACGCTCGCCTACGCCCGCGCCCACGGCGTCCGGGTGGCGATCCGCAACGGCGGCCACTCCTACGCCGGCTGGTCCTCGGGAAACAACCGGCTGATCGTCGATGTCTCCGAGCTGAACCGTGTGCGCGCCTCGGGCGGCACCGCGGTGGTCGGCGCCGGCGCCAAGCTCATCGACGTCTACCGGGCCCTCACCGCCAAGGGCGTGACCATCCCGGCGGGCTCCTGCCCGACCGTCGGCGTCTCCGGCCTCACCCTCGGCGGCGGCCACGGCGTGGCCTCCCGGGCCTACGGCCTGACCTGCGACAGCCTCACCCGGGCGACGCTCGTCACGGCCGACGGCGAGGAACTGACCGCCGACGCCTCCACCAACAAGGACCTCTTCTGGGCGCTGCGCGGCGCGGGCAACGGCAACTTCGGTGTGGTGACCGAGCTGCACTTCAGGACCCACCCGGCCCCGCAGGGCGTGACCGCGTACGCGACCTGGCCCTGGTCGAAGGCGGCCGCCGTGCTGAAGGCATGGCAGGAGTGGGGCCCCGGCCAGCCCGACGAGATCTGGTCCTCCTGCCACGTGGAGAACGGCGGCTCGCCCTCCGTGGCGGTCGCGGCGTTCTCCATGGGCACCTACGGCGAGCTCCAGAACGCCCTCGACCGCCTGGCCGACCGGATCGGCTCACCGGCCCGCAGCGTGACCCTGCGGCGGCACTCCTACGAGAGCGCGATGGAGGCCTACGCGGGCTGCTCGTCCTTCTCCACGGACGCCAAGTGCCACCTGCCCGGCTCCACCCCCGGCCGCTCCCCCCAGGGCGCCCTGGGGCGCGAGACCTACGCGGCCCACTCGGACTTCTTCGACCGCTCCCTCTCGGCGGCCGGCATCCAGACCCTCCTGAGGCAGATCACCTCGGTCCGGGGCGGCTCCGGCAGCATCGCCCTCACGGCCCTCGGCGGAGCGGTCAACCGCGTCTCCCCCACGGCCACGGCCTTCGTCCACCGCCGCTCCCGCATGCTGGCCCAGTACATCGCGTCCTGGAAGGCGGGAACGACGGGCACGACGGCCCAGTCCTGGCTGACGGGAGCCCACGACGCGATGAAGCCGTACGCCTCGGGCGCGGCCTACCAGAACTACACGGACCCGACGCTGAAGAACTGGCGCACGGCGTACTACGGCGACGCGGCGACGAAGCTGGCCAAGCTGAAGAAGCAGTACGACCCGCAGGGGTTCTTCACGTACCCGCAGTCGCTGTAGGTCTTTCAGGGGCGCGGGGCTGTTTCGAATTCACGGCTTCGCCGCACGGGCTCGACAGGCCACGACGGCGCCGCATCCGGCACTAAGCGGCAAGATCCCTCTCGGAAGCCGCAGCCTCCTGCCGGGCCCCGGGGATCACCGAGGCCCGCTCGACCCCGCGCGCGCGAACGAGCCAAGCCCCCTTCGAGGACCTCTCGACCGCCCTCATCACCGGCGTGAGAAGAGCCATCGCGAGCGGGGACAGCAACAGAGCCACAGCCGTACCGAGCGCGAACCCGCCGATGACGTCCGTCGGATAGTGCACACCCATGTAGACCCGGCAGAACCCTTCGAGCAGCGCCAGCGCGATACCGAAGAGGCCGAACTTCCGGTGGGCGACGAAGAGTCCGACCGCCAGCGCCATGGTGATCGTCGCGTGGTCGCTCACAAAGGAGTAGTCGGTCTTCCCGGAGACCAGGACCTCGATGCCCTCATGGGTCCGGAACGGGCGGGGCCGCTCGACGAAGCCCCTTATGGGCACGTTGACGAGCACGGCGATCGCGGCGGCCAACGGCGCCCACACCAGTGCGGCCACGGAAGGGGCCGCGTCCTCGCCCCCACGCCGCCGCACCGACCACCAGCACCACACGACGAGCAGGGCCATGCCCAGCAGGATCCCGTACTCCCCGACGTACTCCATGACCCGGTCGAACCAGTGCGGGGCGTCCTTGGCCAGGCCGTTGATGTCGTATAGCAGGTCGACGTCGGGATTCGACCCGGATTCGGCGAGAACAGCCATGGTGCTGCGGCCCCTTCGTCGTCTTTCCCGGCGTACCCATGTGCGCTCGGCTACGTCCCCAGGAACGCACGGCTCCCGTTAATACGTTCCACACTCCACTGAATGATCACGCAGACGTTATCGAAGAGAGATACATCACCGCAGCTCAGGGGGTGGGTTTCACGCTCGGTCACACCGTGGTGGGCAATGCTTTCGCGCCATCTTCGGTGACGCGAGTGGCGCCGAAGTAATCCGCGCTGTCGATCGGGTCGAACCGGATCACAGCACCTGTTCTCGGGGCGTCGATCATGTACCCGCCGCCCACATAAATCCCTACATGGTGGATGGCGCGCGAATTGCTGAGGTCGTTGGAGAAGAACACCAGATCGCCCGGCAACAGTTCACTTCTGGCCGGATGCGGGCCCGCGTTGTACTGATCGTTGGCGACGCGGGGAAGCGTGACACCCACGCTGTCGTAGGCGGCCTGCGTCAGCCCCGAGCAGTCGAAGCGCCCGTTCTGCTCGGCCGTACCGGTGCCGCCCCACAGATAGGGCGTCCCGAGCTTCTTCTGCGCGTAGTAGATGGCCCCGGCCGCCTGCTTGGAGGGATCGACCCGGGTGGTCGGCGCGGCGAAGCTCTCCTCCAGAGTCGTGATGGTCTTCACGTAGTTCTGGGTTTCCTTGTACGGCGGTACGCCCCCGTACTTGATGACCGCGTAGGCGCCCGCGTTGTAGGAGGCGAGCATGTTCGCGGTGATGTTCCCCGGAACGTCCTTCACATAGGAAGCGAGGGAGCAGTCGTACGAAGCCGCCGAGGGAATCGCGTCGTTGGGGTCCCAGACGTCCTTGTCGCCGTCCCCGTCCCCGTCGACCCCGTGCGTGGCCCAGGTCCCCGGGATGAACTGCGCTATCCCCTGCGCCGCCGCGGCACTCTGCGCCCTCGGGTTGAACCCGCTCTCCTGGTAGAGCTGGGCGGCGAGCAGCGCCGGGTTGATCGCGGGGCAGAGGTTGCCCCACTTCTGCACGAGGCCCTGGTACGCGGCCGGAACGGCCCCCTTGGCCAGGGCCTTCGACGCCCCGCCCACTCCGTTCGCGAGGTTCCCGGCGACGACGTAGACCCCCACGACGAGGAGCATCACGAAGCTGAGCCCCGCTCCGAGAGCGGCGCCCGCCACGAGCCACGCCTTACGCACCGTCAACCGCCCCTGGGTTCTTGGGAGTCCGCCCGGGTCAGTTTAGGAGCTTCCCCGAACGAAACCGGGGTACTCGGACGAGTCGGCACAAAGATCGACGCGGATGCGGACGCGTTGCGCTCCCCGGGTCAGCAGACCGCGCGCCGGTAGAGCGCGGCGGCCTCGTCGCCGAGGACCACGCTGTACGACACGTCGGCCGTCGCCCCGCCCTGCTCGTGCCCGCCCAGCACCCCCACGACCCGTCCGTCCCCGTTCACCCAGGGACTGCCGCTGGTGCCCCCCGTGAAGCGCGGGCACTCGATCCGCTGCTGCGTACTGCTGTGTGCGGTCGGCTTGTTGGTGCAGCTGATCGGCACCTCGCGGGAAGAGGGATACCCGGTGACGGTGACGGCGGTGGCCCCGGTGGCCGTACGCGTCACGAACCGGTTTCCGCCGACGGCGTCCTGGACCGCCCCCTCGACCGTGGCGAAGGCGACGTCACTGTCCTCGTCGTACCTCTGGGACCACCCCGCGGGCATGTACCGCTTTCCCACCTTCCACGTCCCGTAAGGCGCCCTGCCGTCCCGGTACCCGGGCACGAACACGATGTCGTCGCGGTTGCCGCCGAGACAGTGCGCGGCCGTGACGATGAGGTTCCGGTGCGGGCTGCGGACGACGGAGGCGGTGCAGTAGTGGTGGCCGCCGTCGATGAGGGCGCCCACCCGGGCGCTCTGCGAGGTGGCCGCGGCGTCCGTCGTCACCCCGAAGGGCCCCGCTCCGTCGTCGGCGGCTGCCTCGGAGGCCGAGGTCAGGGTGAGCAGGACGACGGCGGCGTGGAGAGCGATACGTGGCGTGCACTTCACGGAAGCCAGCATTCCGCACGAAGGTGAGAAATGCGTCAACGGCCGCGGAGGCCGGTTTCTCACACAGCCCCGGACGGCACGGCGAGCGGATCACGGCCGTGTGGACGGAGCACGCCTGGGCACACGGGCCCCGACGGGCGACGACGGAGGCCACGACGTGTTCGACGGCTTCGAGCTGACGCGATGCGAGGGCGACGGAGCCATGCTGCGCGTACGCCACGGCGGCAGCGGCCCCGCGGTGCTGCTCCTGCACGGCCACCCCCGCACCCACGCCACCTGGCACCGCGTCGCCCCGCCGCCGGCCGCGGCCGGTTTCACCGTCGTCTGCCCCGACCTGCGCGGCTACGGCCGCTCCGACAAGCCCGCGACGGACCCGGAACACCGGCCGTACTCCAAACGGGTCATGGCCGGTGACTGCCTCGCGGTCATGCGCCGCCTCGGCCACGAGCGGTTCGCGGTCGTCGGGCACGACCGGGGCGCGTACGTGGCCACCCGTCTCGCCCTGGACCACCCCGAAGCGGTGTCCGCCGCCAGCGTCCTGGACGCCGTCCCCATCGGCGAGGCCCTGCGGCGCTGTGACGCCGGTTTCGCGGCGAGCTGGTGGCACTGGTTCTTCCTCGGCCAGACGGACAAGCCCGCCGAACGCGTCATCAACGCCGACCCGGACGCCTGGTACCGGGCCGACGCCGAGCAGATGGGCGCCGAGGCGTACGAGGACTACCGGCGCGCCATCCACGACCCGGCCACCGTGCACGCCATGTGCGAGGACTACCGGGCCGGGCTCGGCGTCGACCGGGACCACGACGACACCGACCGCCGGGCCGGCCGGCGCATCGGCTGCCCGCTCCAGATCCTGTGGGCCACCCGCGACGACATGACCGACCTCTACGGCGATGTCCTGGGCGTCTGGCGGGACTGGGCGGGCGGGCGCCTGGAGGGCGGTGGGATCGATTCAGGCCACCACATCGCCGAGGAGGCACCCGAGGCGCTCGTCGGCGCCCTGCGCGCGTTCTGGCAGAGGACCGGGCACGCTCCCGCCGCCGTGCCACGCTGACCGGCTCAGCCCCGCGCCCCCGCATCCTGGGGAAAACGCGTCCCGGTGAGCTCCTCCGACGCCGTCCACAGGCGCCGGGCGACGGCCGGGTCGCTCGCGGCCGCGCTCCGGCCCACCAGAGTCGGCGCCCCCCGCATCTCGCCGAGCCCGTCCGGGCCCACGTAACTCGCCCCGGGCAGGTCCTGCGTCGCCGCGTACAGGGTGGGCAGCGCCCCCGCCCGGTCGTCCTGGGCCAGGAACCTGTTGCCGAACTTCATGAACACCCGGGCCGCCGCACTGGACGCGTGGCTCTGCAGGTTGGTCGCCGCGTACCCGGGGTGGGCCGCCAGGGCACGGACCGGGGAGCCCGACTCCGCCAGCCGGCGCTGGAGTTCCAGCACGAACAGCAGGTTCGCCAGCTTGGACTGGCCGTACACGCCCCGCGGGTCGTAACCCGACCGCCGGTCCAGGTCGTCGAAGTCGATCCGCTGGTCGCCCCAGCGGTGCGCGCCCGAGGACACCGTCACGACCCGGTCCGTGAGGTACGGCAACAGCAGGTTGGTCAGCGCGAAGTGGCCCAGGTGGTTCGTGCCGAACTGCATCTCGAAGCCGTCCCGGGTCCGCTGCTCCGGGATCATCATCACGCCCGCGTTGTTGATCAGCAGGTCCAGCGGGCGGTCCCAGCCGGCCGCGAACTCCCGTACGGACGACAGGTCCGCCAGGTCCAGGCGGCGCACCTCCGTGCTGCCGGGCACGCGGGCCGCCGCGGCGCCGCCCCGCTCCACGTCCCGTACGGCGAACACCACATGCGCTCCCGCCCGGGCCAGCGCGTCGGCGGCCGTGAAGCCGATGCCGCTGTTGGCTCCGGTGACCACCGCGGTGCGGCCGGTGAGGTCGGGGAGGTGGGTCGCGTTCCACTTCTGCTGTGTGTCAGTAGCCATGACCTGAATGTAGACGTCGACAACAATGCTGTCAACGACAACAATGATGCCGTCGACAACATCCGGATACGATGAGGTCATGCCGCCCACGAACGACGCCGTGCCACCAGTGACCCCCGAGCGGGCCGAGAAGCCCGGGAACCGCCCCTACCACCACGGAGACCTCCGCTCCGCCCTTCTCGCGAGCGCCGAGCACACCCTCCGGGAGAAGGGCACCGGGGCACTGTCCCTGCGCGAACTCGCCCGCGACACCGGCGTCAGCCATGCCGCACCGGGACGGCACTTCAAGGACAAGCAGGCCCTGCTCGACGCCCTCGCCCTGACCGGCTACGACCGCATGGCCCGGGCCCTGGAGGCCGCCGACGACCCGGCCCTCCCGCTGCGGCCCCGGCTGACCGCCCTGGCCCGGGCCTACCTCGGCTTCGCCCTCGACAACACCGCGCTGCTGGAGCTGATGTACGCCCGCAAGCACGAGCCCGGCACCTCCGAGCAGATGGCCGCCGCACTCGACCGGACCGTCGGCTCCCTGGAGCGGGCCGTCGCCGCCGCCCAGCAGCGCGGCGAGATCGTCGACGGCGCCCCCGAACACCTCACGCTCGTGGTGGGCTCCGCCCTGCACGGCCTCGCCACGTTCGCGGCCAACGGCAGCATCCCGCCCGGCGCGGTCATGGACACCGTCGCGGAACTGGTCCGTCACCTGCTCGACGGACTCCGGCCCCGCTGAGCACACTCCCCCGCCACCGGGCGGCCGTCGCGCCCTTCGCCGTCGAGGAGAAATGTGCGTGACGCGTGTAGATGGTCAAGCCGAGACCATTCGCCGCCCATCGGCCCGCCATTGATCAGTAAGCCCGCAACGCCCTTCGGTATGGCGGAAGTCAGGATTCCGTCGCGCGTCTTGTTGTCACGTACTCAACAAGGGGATGGTCGTCACGGGTCGCCGCCCCCACCGGGAACCTCGCCGGTGGTCCCCCCGCAGGCCTCTGTCAACCACTCCCAGGAGGCTGTACGTTGCGTACGTCAACCCCCAACACCCCCCACATATCCGGCAGATGGCGTCGTATCGGCTCCGCCGCAGCAGCCACCGGCGCACTCCTGATCGCCGGCCTCGGCACCGCGGCGCACGCCAGCGCGGACACCGCGACCACCTCCCACAAGGTGAGCAGCAAGGCGATCGCCGCCGCCGTCGCCAAGGCACACGTGACGTACGAGAGCGCGTGTGGCTCCACCCCCAAGAAGGGCTTCGCCGCCTGCAACGCCCTGCGCGTCACCGGCGGTACCACCGCGTTCATGGAGAAGCAGGCCGTGACGAAGGGCGTGTCCCCCGCCACCGTCAAGCCCAACGCCTCCGCCGCCACCCCGACCGGCTACGGCCCGAGCGACCTGCAGTCCGCCTACGGCCTGACCTCGGCGTCGGCCAACAACGGCTCCGGCCAGACGATCGCCATCGTCGACGCCTACGACGACCCCAACGCCGCGGCGGACCTGGCCACCTACCGCTCGTACTACGGCCTGTCCGCGTGCACCGTCGCCAACGGCTGCTTCAAGAAGGTCAGTCAGACCGGCTCCACGACCTCCCTCCCCACCGCCGACAGCGGCTGGGCCGGTGAGATCTCCCTCGACCTCGACATGGTCTCCGCCATCGCCCCGAACGCCAAGATCCTGCTGGTCGAGGCGAGTTCGTCGAGCATGGCCAACCTGGGCAAGGCGGTGAACGAGGCCGTCACCCTGGGCGCCAAGTTCGTCTCCAACTCCTACGGCGGCTCCGAGTCCTCCTCGGACACCTCCTACGACTCCTCGTACTTCAACCACCCCGGCGTCGCCATCACCGTCTCCGCCGGCGACGAGGCCTACGGCGCCGAGTACCCGGCCGCCTCCAAGTACGTGACCGCCGTCGGCGGCACCGCCCTCAAGACCTCCTCCACCACCCGCGGCTGGACCGAGAGCGTCTGGAAGACCAGCTCCACCGAAGGCACCGGCTCCGGCTGCTCCGCGTACGACGCCAAGCCCACCTGGCAGACCGACGCGAGCTGCACCAAGCGCATGATCGCCGACGTCTCCGCCGTCGCCGACCCCGCCACCGGCGTCTCCGTCTACGACTCCTACGGCGCCGACGGCACGGGCTGGAACACCTACGGCGGCACCAGCGCCTCCTCGCCCATCATCGCGTCGGTGTACGCCCTCGCGGGCACCCCGGGCAGCAGCACCTACCCGGCCCAGGACCCCTACAAGGCGGCCGGCACCTCGGCCCTCAACGACGTCACCTCCGGCAACAACGGCACCTGCTCCGTCAGCTACTACTGCACCGCCGGGTCGGGCTACGACGGCCCGACCGGTCTGGGCACGCCGGAAGGCCTGACCGCCTTCACCGGCTGAGCCGGTCCCTGAATGCCCCCGTCGGGTCACGGGGCGCCGCCCAGGGGGACGTGGGGTCCCCTCGACGGCACAACGGCAACGGGTCGCGACTGCCGGTCGCGACCCGTTCGCCGTGTCCCGAACTCCCGCACCACCACGCCCGGCTGGGACGGCCCCGCCGGCTGACTCTCCGTCAACACACGGGCCGCGGTCACCGACCGCGGCCCGTTCGTCATGCCGACAGCTCTCCGGATAGCCTTCACCCGCAGAACATCGGTGCCACAAGCACCGCAGGTCGTAAGAGGGGTCAACGACGGAACCACACGACAGGTTCCGCTCAGGCCTCATTGCCCGGGGTTACCTGCCGTGATACACAGAGTGACCAGACAGTCGTTCGTACGAAACCCGTCCACCAATGCCGCCAAGTCGACATACGCGGGCGGAATTGTCAGCGACAATGAGGCCTGACCTCTGCGCACACGCAGGGGTAGCGGAACTACCCACCAGGGGCGGTGACTTACATGTTCTTTGCGGCCGACAAGGGAGACATCAACACCATCATTGGCGGGATCGCTCCCGACTGGGGGCCCTTCGGGGCGCTGGGGACGGAAGCGAAGACGATGATCCAGGTCGTCATGGCGGTCGCCATCCTGCTCTGCCTCGGCATCGCCATCTGGGGCGCCGCGAAACAACGCATCGGCGCCACCGCCCTGAGGGACACCTTCAGCGCGGAACAGGGCAAGGGCCTGATCGTCGCCGGACTGACGGGAGTCTTCATCATCGGCTCCCTGGGCACGCTCTTCACCATCGTGTACGGCATGGCCGTGTAGCCGCCGCGTCCGGTCGCCGCACCTCCGCCCCGGCCGGGCGCGCCCGGTACCCCCTCTACCCCACCCGTCCGTCGTGCCCACCGGCTGAGGTTGCGTTCCCCCGATGTCCTCGATCACTGCGATGACTCCGATGCCGAGTCACCACACCGCGCCCGCGCGGGAACCAGCACGGCTACCGTCGTACTCGTATGCGTTTTCCCACGCTTTTCCGCACGACGTCGAGGGGGCGTAAGCGGCATGAGTCTCGGAGACGACCCGGAGGGCCCCGGAGGGTACGGCGGCACGGGCCAGACCCGCACCCGTTACCCGGAGGGCAGCGGCGGCGACGTCTACGGCGGCGCCCGCAGAGGCGGCCGATCGTCCTCCAGAAGCCTGGTCACGGTGGTCGGCGTCGTCGTCCTCCTGATCGCGGCGATCGCCTTCGCGAACCGCGGGGGCGACGACCCCTCGTCCTCGGCGGAGGGCACGGGCGCGGCAGGCCGGCCGAAGGCGACGGCGACAGCACCGAGCGGAACCAAGCCGGTGCAGTCCACACCGGGCCTGATCCCCACGGGCTACGCACACGACACCCAGGGAGCCCAGAGTGCGGCCGCGAACTACGCGGTGGCGCTGGGCTCGGCCGACATGTTCGACAAGGCCAAGCGCGACGCCATCCTGCAGACCATCATCAGCCCCTCCCGTACGGCCGCGTTCCAGTCGGCCCTCGACAGGGCCTACACCCCGGCCTTCAACAAGAACGTCGGACTGAACGAGAACGGCTCCACACCCGCCGGATACACCTTCGTCTCCCGTACGAGCCCGATCGGCACCAAGGTCACCGAGTCCTCCGCCAACAACGCGACCGTCGAGGTCTGGTGCAGCGGACTGCTCGGCATGGCGGGCGAGAACTCCACGAACCCGGTCACCAACAGCTGGTTCACCATCACCATGAAGCTCGAGTGGGCCGCCGACGACTGGAAGGTCGTCACACAGTCCCAGACGGAAGGCCCGACGCCCGTCCCCGGCGACGACACGGCCTCCAGCGCGGACGACATGGCGAAGGCCGTCGACGAGTACGGAGGGTTCTCCTATGCGCGGTAATCGCTACGCACTCAAGGCCGCCGCCGTGGTCACGGCCGTGCAGACCGCCACCGTGCTCCTGTCGGCCCGGGCCTTCGCCGCCCCGTCTCCCACGCCGTCACCCACCGCGAGTGACGACGCCTGCCGCCTCATCAGCGGCACCGCCCGCGCCCTGTGCGAGAGCGACCGCAGCAGCAAGTCAAACGGCGGGTCGACCAACGACGACCTCACCTCCACCCTCGACCCCCTCTCCTCCCTCGCCCAAGGCTGCGCCAAGGCCGCCGCCTGGACCATCGACAAGCTCAGCGAGGCCGTGAAGGACACCGCCAACGTCGACTTCACCAACCAGAAGTTCCTCCAGCAGTACGCGGTCGTCTTCGCCGCGTCGACCATCCTCACCCTGCTCCTGTGGCTGCTGGCCGTCGCCAAGCGGGCGGTACGAGGCGTCCCCCTCACCACCGCCATCAGCGAGGCGATCGGCTTCCTCTGGCTGACCGTGCTGGCCTCCGCCTTCACCCCGCTCATCCTCTACACCGTCGTCTCCGCCACGGACGGCGTCTCACAGGTCCTCGCGAAGACCACCGGCGACCAGACCGACACGTTCTTCGGCACCTTCTCCGGCGCCCTGGAGAAGGGCAATGACATCGGCGGCGGCCCGATCATGCTGATCGTCGTCTCGCTCGTCAGCATCCTCGCCGCCGGCGTGCTCTGGCTGGAGCTCGTCATCCGCGCCGCCCTCCTCTACGTCGGCGCCCTCCTCGGCACCGTCGTCTACGCCGGCCTCGTCGACAAGAACCTCTGGGGCCACGTCCGCCGCTGGGCCGGCATCATGATCGCGGTGATCCTGGTCAAACCGGTCATCGTCATCGTGCTGGGCCTCGCCGGTGCACTCTCCTCCGACAACGGCCCCGACTCCTTCTCCGCCGTCGTCTCCGGCCTCGCCATCATCCTGCTCGCCATCTTCGCCAGCGCGATGATCTACCGCTTCGTCCCCGGCTTCGGCGACGAGATCGCCGGCGGCCGCAGCAACCGCATCATGCAGGGCGCCGAGGGCAAGGCCGCCGCGGTCATGAGCTCGCCGGCCACCCTGGTCGCCCAGGGCATCAAGACCCACAGCACCCGGGCCGAGAACAACGGCGGAGGAGGCGGAGGCAACTCCGGCGCCCGCCCCAGCAACCCGGTGTCCGGCGGCGTCGCCGCGCACAGCTCGCGCACCCCGAACGGAGGCGGCGGATCTGTCCCCTCCGCCGCTCCCGCTCCCCGCACGAGCAACCCGGTGAACACCCCGCACGCCAGCAACAACCGCAACAGCACAGGAGGTGACGGGCGTTGACGACCGAGTCCCACGTGTCGCACACGGTCACGCCCCGCCGTACGTATCTCATCGGCCGCGCCCGGCCGAACGCGATCGTCGGCCGCAACCGCGAGAGCGGCGAGATCACACTGATCATCGCGGGCGCGTTCCTCGGCATGATGTGCGGGCTCCTCGTCCCGGTGCTCTCCCTGCGCATCGTCCTGCTGATGGGCTTCCCCCTCATCGCCCTGGCCGCGGTCTACGTGCCGTACAAGCGCCGCACCTTCTACAAGTGGTTCGAGATCAACCGCAGTTTCAAGCGCACCCTGCGCCAGGGCACCACGTACCGCTCCTCCGTGATGGAGGCCGGCACCCACGTCGACGGCCGCGAGGTCGAGGTCGGTCCGCCGCCCGGCATCGGCCGGATCAACTGGCTGGCCGCCCCGTTCGGGCCCGACGAGATCGCCGTACTGCTCCACGCGGACCGCCGTACCGTCACCGCCGCCATCGAGATCGAGGGCCCCGGCGTCGGCCTGCGCGACTCCGAGGACCAGGAAGCCCTCGTCGACCGCTTCGGCACCCTGCTCAAGCACGTGGCCAACGGCGACGGCTTCGTCACCCGGCTCCAGATGCTCGCCCGCACCCTGCCCGCCGACCCCGACGCCCACGCCAAGGACGTCGCCGTCCGCGGGGACGCGAAGGCGCTGCCGTGGCTGCAGACGTCGTACGACCAGCTCCAGTCGATGGTGTCCACCAGCAGCGAGCAGCACCGCGCCTATCTCGTCGCCTGCATGCACTTCAACCGCGAACTCGCCGCCGAGGCCCACACCATGGCCCGCGCCGCCCGCCCCCACGCCGGGCGCAAGCTCGACCGGGACGCGGGCCTCGCGGTCGTCATGGCCCGCGAGCTGACCGACATCTGCTCCCGCCTCCAGGAAGCGGACATCCGCGTGCGCCAGCCCCTCGGCCAGGGCCGGCTCGCCTCGCTCATCCACTCCATGTACGACCCCGACCACCCCATCGACCACATCCAGGCGATGACCAAGCGCAACGCCTGGCCGGCCGAACTCGACGCCATGGAACCGACGTACCTCCAGGCGAAGACGAGGGAGTCGTCCACCCGCGCGCCCTGGTGCCATGCCACGGCCTGGGTGAAGGAGTGGCCGATGACCCCCGTCGGCGTCAACTTCCTCGCGCCGCTCCTCGTCCACACCCCGGACGTCATCCGCACGGTCGCCGTCACGATGGACCTCGAACCCACCGAGATCGCCATCGAGCGCATGCTGACCGAGAAGACCAACGACGAGGCGGAGGCGTCCCGCGCCGCCAAGATGAACCGCACGGTCGACCCCCGCGACATCGCCTCCCACAACCGCCTCGACCAGCGCGGCGAGGACCTGGCCAGCGGCGCGGCAGGCGTCAACCTCGTCGGCTACATCACCGTCTCCTCCCGCAACCCCGAGGCCCTGGCCCGCGACAAGCGGACCATCCGGGCATCGGCCGGAAAGTCGTATCTGAAACTGGAGTGGTGCGACCGCGAACACCATCGCGCCTTCGTGAACACGCTTCCGTTCGCCACCGGCATCCGAAAGTAGGGGACCACGCATGCGGGATCCGCTGTCCGTCCTCACCGACGCCTTCACGTCCTTCCTCTTCGGAAAGGTCGAGACGACCCGCCTGCCGGTCCGCACCTCCACCGGCCAGGCACAGGCGGTCTACCTCCCGACCGCAGCGCCGGGCCTCGGCGACTCGGGCGTGATCATCGGCCGCGAGGTGTACTCCGGCAAGGGCTACATCTACGACCCCTTCCAGCTCTACGGCCAGCAGCTCCCGGCCCCGCACTGGCTGGTCCTCGGCGAGTCAGGAAACGGCAAGTCGGCGCTCGAGAAGACGTACGTCCTACGGCAGTTGCGCTTCCGGGACCGCCAGGTCGTCGTCCTCGACGCACAGGGCGAGGACGGCGCCGGCGAGTGGAACCTCATCGCGCGGGAGCTGGGGATAACCCCCATCCGGCTCGACGCGATGGCGGCCCTGGACCAGGGCATCCGCCTCAACCCCCTGGACCCCTCGATCACGACCACCGGACAGCTCGCCCTGCTCCGGACCATCATCGAGGTCGCGATGGGCCACGGCCTCGACGAACGCTCCGGCTTCGCCCTCAAGGTCGCGCACGCCTACGTCAACGAGACCATCGTCGAACGCCAGCCGATCCTCACGGACATCGTGGAGCAGCTACGGCATCCCGAACCCGAGTCGGCCGAGGCGATGAACGTCGACATAGAGGACGTACGCGCGTGGGGCCTCGACGTCGCCCTGGTCCTGGACCGCCTGGTCGACGGTGACCTGCGCGGCATGTTCGACGGCCCGACCACGATCGGCATCGACCTCGACGCGCCGCTGATCGTCTTCGATTTGTCCCACATCGACCGCAACTCCATCGCCATGCCCATCCTCATGGCGATCGTCGGTGTTTGGCTGGAACACACCTGGATCCGCCCCGACCGGAAGAAGCGCATCTTCCTGGTCGAGGAGGCCTGGCACATCATCAACAGCCCCTTCGTGGCACAGCTGTTCCAGCGGCTGCTGAAGTTCGGCCGACGCCTCGGCCTGTCCTTCGTGGCGGTGGTGCACCACCTGTCCGACGTGGTGGACGGAGCGGCGGCCAAGGAGGCGGCGGCGATCCTGAAAATGGCGTCGACCCGGACGATCTACGCCCAGAAGGCCGACGAGGCCCGTGCGACCGGCCGCGTCCTGGGCCTGCCACGCTGGGCCGTGGAGATCATCCCGACGCTCACCCCCGGCATCGCGGTCTGGGACGTCAACGGCAACGTCCAGGTGGTCAAACACCTCGTCACCGAGACGGAACGCCCCCTGGTCTTCACCGACCGCGCGATGACGGAGACCTCCGCCGAACACGACCTCGCCGTCGACGCCCTGCGCGCCGCCGAGTTGGAGGCCGAGGAACGGGCGGCGGCCTTCGTGGAACAGCACTTGGGCGACTCCGAGTCGACAGTGGCGTAGGAGGCGGACAGTGGTGAGACCGGACGACCGCTACCGGGACGCTCAGGCGGGCCACGCGGGCCAAGGCGGTCAGCGGAGCCAAGGGGGTGTCCCGGACGGCCTGTTGGTCGCCCTGCTCGCCTTCCTCCTCGGCATGACCCTGCTGGTCTGGACGGCGACGGGCCTCGCGGGCTGGTTCGCCCACGGCGACTGGCCCCGGTCCGTCACCTTCACCCGCACCCCCCTGGCCATGCGCCACCTCATCGGCCACCCCCAGGACATCCCCGGCGCCTGGCCCGACACCCCCGCCGCCCAGCTCTCCGGCTACGGCCTCGTCTGGGGCCTGTTCATCGGCCAGCTGATGATCCTGGTCGTCCTCACCGTCTTCGTGATGGGCACACTGGCCCGCTGGCGGGGAGTGCGGGCGAGAGCGAGAGCGGAACGCCTGGCAGCCCTGGCGCGACGCGCACCCGAACCGGCCCACGAGGCACCGATACACGAGGTACCGGCCCCCAGGCCGGCGCCGGAACCGCAGCCCGCCGGCGCTCCGCTCCCCGCGTCCCCTCTGCCGCCGGTGTCGACCACATCACCCGGGCTCCCCCAGCCCACCGAGCCACTCCACGCCACGCCGCCCGACGAACGAGTGACCGCCTGGGAAGCACAGCGCCCCCAGGGCCCGGTCCGCTACGCCCCCAGGGAAGCCCGCCACTCGACCGCCGCCCAGGCCGTCCGGGACGCGGAAGGCCCCGCCCTCGTCGTCACCTCGAACCCGGCCCTCTGGGCGGACACCAAGGACGCCAGAGCCAAACTCGGCCCGGTCCACGTCTACGACCCCACGCACCTCTGCGACACCCCGGCCCGCCTCCACTGGTCACCCACCACCGGCTGCGAGGACAAGGAAACGGCCACCGCGCGGGCGCGAGCCCTCCTCGCCCCCATCCGGCCCACCGCGAAGATCGACCAGGCGGTCACCGACGTGGCCGAAACACTCCTGCGCAGCTACCTCCACGCGGCAGCCATCGAGTCCCGCACCGTCCGCCACGTCCACCGCTGGTGTCAGGGCACCCAGATCCAGGACGCTGTGCGAACCCTCCGCACCAACCCGAAAGCAGCCTCCGGCTCCGCGGGCGAACTGGAAGCAGCGCTCACCGCGCACCCCGAACGCCGTGACATCGCCCAGGAGTTGACCAGCCGGGCCCTCTCCGCCCTCTTCACGGTCAACGTCCGCGAGACCTGCACTTACAACCGAAGTGATGCCCTCGCCCTGGATTCCTTCGTCGACGAAGGGGGCACGCTTTATGTGGTGGGTGAATCGATCGAGGACCCCAGGACCAACCCGGGTGCGATGCCACTCCTGACAGCCCTCACCTCAAGCGTGGTCGAGCGTGGCCGGCGCATGGCCGAACGGTCATCCTCCGGTCGCCTCGACCCACCACTGACGCTCGTCCTGGACGACGTCGCAGCCGTGGCTCCGCTTCCCCAGCTCCCGGAGCTGCTGGCCACCGGAGCGGACCGAGGGCTACCGACCCTGGCCCTGCTCCGGTCCCGCGAACAGGGCCGAACCCGCTGGCCGGACGCCGACCTCCCGGCGTGACGCCCAAGCCGACCGCGGCGCTCAGTCCCGGTCCAGCACGAATTCCAGCTCGGACTCCCCCGGCGCCGACGTGAGTGGCACGACCACTCCGCTGGGCGTGAACCCCATCCTGCGGTAGAACCGCTGCGCCCGTCCGTTGTCCTCGTGCACGATCAGCCTCGCCCGCTCGACTCCGTGCGCCCAGGCCCACTCCAGGGCGGCGTCGAACAGCACGTCGGTGAGCCCGCTGCCGCGCTCCTCGGGCAGTACGAACACCCCGACGAGATGCCCCTGCTTCCGCTCCACCGGGAACCCCGCCCAGTCATTGGTCCCGGGTTCCTCCAGCAGTACGGTCACCATCCCGACCCACTGTCCGTCTGGTGCCTCGGCAATGACCGTCTGCGCGCTGTCCGCCCCCTCGGCACCATGGGCCGTGCGCTCCTTCCAGAAGGAGTCGGGCCGGGCATGGGCCTCCTCGTAAGTCTCCAGGAAGGCGAGGGACGCGACCGGATCCTGAAGCGCCACAAGCCGCAACGCCTTCGCAGCAGGCCACTCATCAGCGCGGACGGAACGGATCACGTAACTCATGAGGGCCACAGTAGTACCCCCGTACAAGACCCCTGTCCGGAAATACAGATGTCCGGAAATGCAGAAAGGCCCACACCATAAGGTGTGGGCCTTTCATTCAAAAATTGTTCGGCGGTGTCCTACTCTCCCACAGGGTCCCCCCTGCAG
>NZ_JBVIHJ010000043.1:0-26145 GCF_055570355.1 Streptomyces sp. NPDC031225
CAGCGTCTCGACCGAGTGGTAGGGGATGCCCTCGGGGGAGAAGTAGCCGTTCGCCGGGTTGGTGATCTTGCCGTACAGATCCAGGAAGCGGGCGTCGTACGCCTTCGTCGCTCCAAGCTGGGTAACGGTGACCGACGCCTTCGCGTGCCCGGGGGCCGCCGACTCGAAGGTCGCCGCCCCGGTGCCGGAGGAGTCGGCGGTGATGGTCACCTTCTGGGCGGTGCTCCAGTTGGACGGCGTGAAGGTGAGCGAGGCCCCACCGGTCACCGACAGGCCGGAGTTACCGCTCGCGCGAGTCGTCGTCACCGTCACGCTTGCGCTCGGCTGCTTCGACAGCTTCACCTCGTACGTGCCCGTCTTGCCCTGCTGGACGCCCAGTTGGGAGGGCGTGGCGACCACGGACGGGCCTGAGGCGACCATGATGCCGACCGGCGTGGACTCCGCGGAGGCGCCCAGGCTGTCGTACGCCTTCGCCAGCAGCGAATGACTGCCCACGGTCAAACCGGAGGCGGAGAGTGCGTACGGCGCCGTGGTGTCCGTGCCCAGCAGTTTGGTGTCGTCGTAGAACTCCACCTTGCTGATGGTGGCGTTGTCCGCGGCCGCTGCTGTGGCCGCGAGCGGGACCGCCTCCCCCTGGGTGTAGACCGCGCCCGCGGCGGGGCTGGTCAGCACGGTGATCGGCGGCTGGTGGGCACCGGTGCAGACGGTGCCGTTGGCCAAGAAGGACGTGGGCGCCGCGTTGGTGCCGCTGTAGGTGAACTGGGCGCCGGCGGAGGCGGACGCGCCCGCGGCGATCTTGCCGTTGTAGCCGGCGTCCTTCACGCTGATGTTCTGGCCGGACTGGGACCAGGTGCCGTTCCAGCCGTTCATCAGCTTCTGGTTGCCCGTGTAGGCGTACGTCAGCGTCCAGCCGTCGATGGTGTCCGTACCGCGGTTGGTGATGGTGACGTCCGTGGTGAAGCCGGAGCCCCAGTCGTTCGTCTTGTAGTCCACGCTGCACTGAACGCCCGCTGCGCGCGCGGTCGTCGCACCCGTGGCCAGCATCGACAGGGGCAGGGCCAGGGCGGTTGCCGTGGCGGTCAACGCCCGCCGAACGGTTGTACGTTTGCGTCCGGGATCCATGAACTGGTTCCTCCAAGCGGCTCAAAGCACGGGGAAGCACAAGTCTTGGCCAGTGGGAGCGCTCCCATAATGAGGATGAGGGTGGCAGCGGTCAAGGACCTTGAAGAATCGAACACACGAAAGGGTTTAGTTCAAAGGAAGTTCAGCCGTACCTCTGGGCAACCGCGCCACTCGGCGCTACCTTCCTTCGCACCAGTGGGAGCGGTTCCCATCAGTCGACGCGCCGGACACGGCGCCCGCTGAGAGGAGTCGCTCATGCGACGCCCCCCACGTTCATTTCTCCTCGTCACCGCACACGCCGAACACGCTCGCCGCCACAGCGGTGCCCATGATCCGGCTTCCGGGAGCAACGCGCCGCCGCAAAGCGGACGCGCCGTGGCCGATCAGCGGGACCTCGACTTCCAAGGATCAGTCTCCAACCGCAATGCCCTGCTCACGTCTGGCAGTCGGCGACCGGCCGTCGGCTTTCGTCGGCGATGCGTCACGAACGACAGCTGGTCAGGCTTCGTCTTGACCGACGTGAGCGTCGGCTCAGACACTCCTGCCGCCCGAGTCGAGGCCTTCGACGCTCCGACAACGCTCGAAGTCGGGGGCGCCGCCGGCTCCACCCGTTGAAAGTCCGAGTGGGGAGCGCTCCCAAAAACGAGTTCTCCTGTGTGCCCCGTGGTCAGAGCGTCGGCCGTCAGCGGACTGCTGCTCCGAGTCGTCCCTGACCCTCGCCACGAGGCCTCGTCGACCCGTTCGCATCAAGGTGCGCGATCACGTGCGCGTGCTCAATCAGCGGAGAAATCCTCCAACCAGAAGGAACCCGTCATCATGAGTCGCACCAAAACCTCATTGCTCGCAGCGCTCGCGCTGCTCAGCGGGACCTCGGCCGCCGCACTCGTCTCGGCGCCTGCCGGCGCCGTCGCGGCGGCAGCGCCCTGCACGGTGGACTACAAGGTGCAGAACCAGTGGGACACCGGCTTCACCACGGCCGTCACGATCACCAACAACGGTGCTGCCAAGTCGAGTTGGTCACTGAAGTGGTCGTACGCCGGAAATCAGAAGATCAGCAATGGCTGGAACGCGAAGGTCAGCCAGAACGGCACTTCTGTGACGGCCGCCAACGAGAGCTACAACGGCACGCTCGCCACCGGTGGTTCGGTCGGCTTCGGTTTCCAGGCGTCCTACAGCGGGACCAACGCGATTCCGGCCACGTTCACCCTCGATGGCGTGACCTGCAACGTCGACGGCGGTGGGCCGACCGACCCGGGACCCACGGACCCGGGGCCCACCGATCCGGGACCGACGGATCCGGGTCCGGGTGGGCCGAAGGCCGCCAACCCGTACGTGGGCGCGAAGGTCTACGTGAACCCGGAGTGGTCGGCGAAGGCGGCCGCCGAACCGGGCGGCAGCCGCATATCGAACCAGCCCACCGCCGTATGGCTGGACCGCGTCGCCGCCATCAACGGCGTGAACGGCGGCATGAGCCTGCGCGCCCACCTGGACGAGGCGCTGAAGCAGAAGGGCAGCGGTGAACTCGTCGTCCAGCTGGTCATCTACGACCTGCCGGGCCGTGACTGCTCCGCCCTCGCCTCCAACGGCGAACTGGGACCGAACGACCTCGACAAGTACAAGAGCCAGTACATCGACCCGATCACGTCGATCCTCTCGGACGCGAAGTACGCGGGCCTGCGTATCGCCACCGTCATCGAGCCCGACTCGCTGCCCAACCTGGTCACCAACGCTGGTGGTACGAACACCACCACCGACGCGTGCGTGACGATGAAGAGCAACGGCAACTACGAGAAGGGCGTCTCCTACGCTCTCGACAAGCTCGGCGCCCTCGCGAACGTGTACAACTACATCGATGCCGGCCACCACGGCTGGCTGGGCTGGGACAGCAACCTCGGCCCGTCCGTGCAGGAGTTCGCCAAGGTCGCCACGACCAACGGCGCGAGCGTGAGCGACGTGGCCGGTTTCATCGTCAACACCGCGAACACGAGCCCCACCAAGGAGCCGTACTACAAGGTCACCGACATGGTGAACGGTCAGACTGTGCGCCAGTCGAAGTGGGTGGACTGGAACCAGTACGTGGACGAGCAGTCCTTCGCCCAAGCACTGAGGGACAAGCTGGTCGCGGCCGGGTTCGAGTCGGGTCTCGGCATGCTGATCGACACCTCCCGCAACGGCTGGGGCGGCGCCGCCCGGCCCACCAAGGCAGGCCCGACGACCTCCGTCGACGACTACGTCAACGGCAGCCGCATCGACCGGCGCATCCACGCCGGCAACTGGTGCAACCAGAGCGGCGCAGGGATCGGTGAGCGGCCCACCGCGGCCCCGGCCACCGGGATCGACGCCTATGTGTGGGTCAAGCCGCCGGGGGAGTCCGACGGCTCCAGCTCCGCCGTGCCCAACGACGAGGGCAAGGGCTTCGACCGCATGTGCGACCCCACATACGGCGGCAACGCCCGCAACGGCAATAACCCCACGGGCGCCCTGCCGAACGCGCCGGTGGCGGGCCACTGGTTCTCCGCCCAGTTCCAGCAGTTGATGCAGAACGCCTACCCGCCGCTGCCGTAGCGGCGTGCCCGCCGCGGTGAGCCCTCACTGAAGGGAGCGCCCCGGTGGACCGTGTCTCCTGCCAGATGTCTTGCCGGGGCTCAGAGTATGGGCCCCGGCAAGACTGTCGAACCAGGGCCCGTGGCAGCATCGCGGCACGGACCGGGCATCTTGAATCAGAGCGGCTTGCCGCCGGGCAGCCGCGCGGCGCCGGCAAGGACGGAGACGAGTTGCGACGAGAAGGTTGTCAACGGCCATCGCCACGGCTTCGGGCCTCGTCTCCGGCCCGGCGTCACCCGCCCCGCCGCATGGCGCCAAGAGATCGGCATGTGGTGCGCAGCATGATCCGGCCCCTGCCCTCAGCGCGGCGGCGGTGATGATCCGGTAGAAGCGGGTGAAGCGCTCCGGGCGCGGCGGAGCCTCGGCCTTGTATCGAATTGTGTGGAGACGCTGATTGTTGAACCGATCGACCCGTGCCGCAATGGTGAGGTCGTGGTGAAGGAGGACCTGCACCGCTGCCCGTTTCGGGATGGTCTGCTATTTGACACAGATCTCGGCGAGTTGGAGGCGGCACCTCGTGGACTCGTCCGAGGCGGGCTTGCCGAACTTGGAGACCTTCAGGCGTAGGTAGCGGCCGGTTGCGGACGTCAGGGTGTAGGTCTGGGCGGCCGCCCCGCCCGGGTTGGGTTCGGCGGTGATGGTGCGGGCGGTGGTGTCGGTGCCGACTCCTCGGGGCGGGTCGGAAAGGTGAAGTCGACGGGGAAGCCGGCGGTGCCGCCCCAGGCGCCGCCGATGTCGGTGCGCGGGTGGAGGGTGACGGAGCCGATCGCCCGGTCGGCGCCGAGGTCGATCTCGATCCACACGGGCGTGGCGCTGACGTCGGCCGAGGGGGAAGTCGATGCTGGTGAACCCCCTGGCGCCGGTCACGCTGGTGAGAGTGCCGTCCAGGACCCGGGTCTTGCATCAGTCGCCGTTCTCCAGGCTGTTGTTGCTGGAGACGGGCCTGCCGCGGGCGAGGTTCTCGAGGTGACCGGCGCCCGTGACCGCGAACGTCCAGCTGCCCGGCTGGAGGGTGAAGTAGACGTACGAGGAGTCCTTGCTCGCGTGTGCGAGGCCGGTGGAGGAGCCGGCGGTGAAGAGGGTGGTTCCGTTGGCCTTGATGACCGGTGAAGAGCCGCGGTACGTCGGGACGCCCACCCGCGCGGTGGTTCCGCTCGGGTTGATGCCGAGGTGGATGTCGCCCTTGACGGTCGGGGCGACCGTGTTGATCTTACGACGTGGTGAGCGATTGCGGTCGGGGCGTGCTGGCCTGGCGGGTTGGCTGATTAGCGATCACCGCATGGCGGAGCGGTCGGAGACCAGGCTAGCGATTGCCAGATGGGTCTCGTCGTAGTACTCGCGGCGGCCGATGTATCGCTGGAGGGTCCGCCACTGCTTGTGTTCGGCGTTGGCGTGCTCGACGCAGATTCGCTCAGAGGATTGGGCATGGCGGGCCTCTTCCCAGGCGGCCGTCTCCTGGGCCGGTGTATCTGTCCCCGGTTACTTCGGCGGCGCCTGGACCTGGTCGGGAAAATCCTTGGCCAGTCCGCGGCATCCGGCATCGACCTTGGCCCTGACCTCGGGATATCTCTCGAACAGATCGCAGATGCCTTCGGTCTTCAACGCTGTCTGGTCATGCATGCGGCCGGGCCGGACCGCTCCGGTCCACAGTGTGCTTCCGCTCTCGTCGGTGATCACGGTGGCCTTCTTGGTGTTCTGTCTGCGCTTGCCCGAGACGAAGGCACGGCGACCGGGCTTGTTCACCTCGGGGCGGCGGACCTGGACCTCGGTGCCATCGATCCGAAGCTCAACACCCTCGGCGGCGGTGTACGCGAAGACGTCCGCCAGAGTGCGCAGCCGTAGCTCGGGCCTCCCGGGAACGGCGAAGCCGCGAGCTGCCAGCAGGGGGCGGATCTCATGGACGGCACGGGTGATCGTGGAGCGGTCCACCCCGTAGAACGCCGCCAAGGCGGCGTGTGGGAGTTGGAAGCGCAGGATCACCAGGGTGGCGATCACCCGATCGGCAAACACCAACTCGTGGTTCGGTCCGGCGCCGGGCGCGCGCAGACGCTCGTGGCCTCGGCGTTCGTGGAGGCGCCCTGCTTCGAAGGCCATCCAGGGGTCGGCTAACTCGCCGATCAGTGCGCCGAGCCGACGCCGGGACAGACCGGTGCAGACATGATGGGACAGGGCCGTGCGGGCCAGGGCTTGCGTCACACCAACACCCAACCCGCGCGGCCCCTGCCATGTCACGTCCACTCCTGTCGGATTGCACGGAATGGGTCGTTACTGTGATCGCATGACGTCTGACTCCGCCTCACCACCCGCAAACCTCGCTTTGATGCCCAGGGCGGAGTTCGCCTTCCCTGGCCCACTGCGCGACCAACTCGTCGCAGCGATCCTCGACGGTTCCAAGACCTCCACGACAGGGCTCGTCGTCGACTACGAGCATGAGGGGGAGTCCCTGCCGGAAATCGGGAGCCGTTCGGTGGTCATCGACTCGGGCGACCGTCCGGTCGCGGTCATCGAGGTGACCGAGGTGCGCGTCGTCCCGCTGGCACAGGTGGACCTCGCCCACGTGGTGGACGAGGGGGAGGGGGACACCAGCGTGGCCGAATGGCGGGCGGGCCACGAGCGGTTCTGGCACAGCGAAGAGATGCGTGCGGCGTTGGAGGACCCCGAGTTCACCGTGGACGACGCGACGCTGACGGTTCTGGAACGCTTCCGTCTCATCACCGACCTTCGCCTCACCGATTGACCATTCTCCTATCGCTCACTACGTCGTTAGGGAGGGTGCCGGTCTGCGGGACTACGTCGTACGTCTGCCAGCCGGCCTTGGTGGGACGGACACCGGCGGCGTAGGCGGACAGGGTGTACAGGGGGCCGCCGTTCCAGGCGTGGTTGTCGGTGCCGCCCGCTTTGTCCCATATCTCCCACAGGGTGTAGCAGGCGGGGTCGGCGACCTGGGCGGCGTAGCGGTTGCGCATGCGTTCCTCGGCGACGGTGGCCGCGCCCATCAGGTACAGCGCCTCCAGGACGTAGAACTCCACGTAGGGGCTGGCGTTGAGGTGGGTGCGCAGCGTCTCGGTGATCGCCCGGTGGCGGGAGGCGGGTGCGAGGCCGGCGACGACGGCCAGGCCGTTGGCGCGGTCGTCGGTGTCGCCGTTGAACCAAGTGACGGGTAACTCGGCGTGACCGCCTAGCAGGGCGAGGCGTCCGCCACGGTGGAGCCCCGTAGCTATCGGGGCCATCTCGTGCTGCCGACCTGGACTGGACCTACTTGGATTCGACCCGTCCGAGCGGGTTGGGACCGGCCGTCACCGCGTCGCGGGCTGCCTGCCAGGCGGAGTCCCCGGGGTAGAGCTCGGTGCGGAGGTAGGCCAAGGTGAGCCGCGCGACTGCGGCGACTCGTTCGGGATTCTCGTCCGTGGTCTCGGCTACGTCGTATCCGGGGATCCCGCCGAGCGCGTGCCCCGCGCCGAACAGGGTGAGCAGGGACTTGGGGCTCGGGCCGAGGGTGTAGGGGTCGGCGTGCCAGTCCGGCCCCATGTCGGTGAAGTGCCGGGAGTCGTCCTCGTCGCCGGCGACGACCAGCGCGGGCGTGGTCATCGTGGAGAAGTCTATGGTCCCGAAGACCGGCAGCGCGCTGCCCATGGGCCCGTTGAGGACGTCGCCCCGGCCAGGTGCGGCCAGCAGCACACCCGCCTTGATCCGGGGCTCGATGACGCTTACTTCCTCCCCGGTGTCGGGGTCGGTGACCCGGGCGCCGAGCAGGAGGCTGGAGGTGAAGCCGCCGAAAGAGTGTCCAGCGACGGCGACCTTGGTGTGGTCGATACGGCCGGCGAGCAGCGGCACGGCCTTTTCGATCACGTCGAGCCGATCGAGGATGTGCGGCATGTCTTCGGCGCGCGAGCGCCAGAAGAGAGGTGCTCCGGGTGCGTCGGCGACCAGGTGGGCCAGCGTCCTGGAGGTGAGGTGAGTGGGCTGGATGACGACGAATCCGTGCGCCGCCCAGAAGTTGACCAGCGGCGCGTAGCCGTTCAGCGAGGAGAGGTTGTTCGAGGGGCCCTGGCCGTGGGAGAGCAGGATGACGGGCAGGTCGGTTCCGGCCTCGGGTGCGGTGACTCGTACCTCCAGGTCCACGGGACGTCCAGGTACGGACAGTGCCAGCGGGCTGTAGGACAAGACCGGGACGGGCGAGCCCAGGACGTCTGCGGTGGCGGCGGATGTGCTCATCATGGCGCTGCTTCCCCTTCTGTTGGCTATTGGGTCCTGCCGCCACCGGTCTTGGCCGGTGGACTGCAGACAGGGCGTACAGGAGCGCCCTTCGGCTAACCTTTAAGCGGAGCGCTGCACCACTTAATATCCGGAACGCTGCTCCGTTTTGTCAAGTGATGTCGGAAGGAAGAGCGTGATGCCCACCGAGAGCCCCGCGGGGAAGGCGGTCCGAAGCAAGCGCGCCGACGCCCAGCGCAACCAGCAGACGGTGCTCACGGCTGCCGCCGAGGTGTTCGTCGCCTCCGGCGTCGACGCGCCGATCCGCCAGATCGCAGCCCGGGCCGGCGTCGGGATGGCCACGATCTACCGCCACTTCCCGACCCGGGCGGATCTCGTCACCGCCGTTTACCACCACCAGATCGAGGCGTGCGTGGAGGCCGGCCCGAACCTGCTGGCCAGTTCGGACTCTCCGTTCGACGCGCTGCGTCAGTGGATCGACCTCTTCGTCGACTTCCTGGTCACCAAGCACGGGCTCGCCGACGCCCTGCAGTCCGACAGCGACCGCTTCGCCGCGCTGCACACCTACTTCATCGACCGCCTGCTGCCCGTGAGCGCCCAACTGCTCGACGCCGCAATCGACGCCCGGGAGATCCGGCCCGGCATCCAGCCCTACGAACTGATGCGCGGCATCGGCAACCTCTGCGTCGGACGTGACGACGACCCCCGCTATGACCCCCGCCGATTGATCGAACTGCTCCTCCAAGGGCTGCGGCAACCGCAGTCACCTTGATGTCGTCTTTTGCGCGAGCAAGATCAACAGTCGGAGGCCGACCCCCGCCGGACCCTCGATCGTCTCTCATAACCCGTTCTCACTCAAAAGCGGGACGGACCTCCTTCTGAGACTTGCATTGTGCGAAATTCCAGGCCCATGACGGACCCTCAGCAGCCCTCCCCACCTGTGACTGAGCGCTCCGGCTGGCGGGTGAGCGCTTCAGTTGGCGAGTCGGTTCGCGGAGACCAGCCACCGCCAGCGTCGACGCTCCGTGACGAGGGTGGCGGCGGCCAGCAGGGTCACGGGGGCCGCCGCCCAGGCGGGCCAGGCCAGCCATGAGGAGACCACGGCCGCGGCAAGCTGGAGCAGCACCAGCAGGATCGTGGCCCAGCCCGGCACCGCGATGATCACGTTGGCCTTGTCCCCCGGGGTGGAGAACAATGTCGGAAGGCCGATCAGGGCCAGCACGGACAGGGCGGCAAGCAGCCATGAGTGGCCGGCCAAGGCCCAGGGGGTGGCCACCCACGCGACGAGTTCCGTCGCGAAGCGCAGGGCGGACGCAGCGCGGTCGTCCGGCCGTCTCAAGGTCATTGCCTCACCAGCAGCGTCGGTCACCTGCGGACGATCCCACGGCGCGCGGCTGACCGCCAGGGGTTTGGAACGCCGCCCTCACACCAGGCCGCCCCGTCTGTGCCCCGCCGGGCAGGCACGGCACGCTGAGCGCTTCAGGTAGCGAAACCCGCCATCTGAAGCGCTCAGTCATACCAACCAACCGACCGATCGGACGCCGACGACATCGAACAGCACGCCTGTCCGAAGTGTGACGCGCAGCCCGGCTCGCCGTGCCGCTCGCGCGGCGGCGCGGTCGCCTCCGCCTACCACACGCCTCCCGCGCGCCGCTCGATGAGGTTGGCTCAGGCGAGCTCGACGCCCGCACGGTGCCGGCCGAGTCGTGGTCCACCAGTTTCTCTCGTCTCAGCAGGCCATTGGCGCTGGCGATCGTCGGTATGTCTCCTCGGTGCCGACAGGGCGACGGGGCCGCCGTCCTTCCGGCGAGCCGGTCATCGGCTCGACCGGCCCTGACTCGGCACGCTGGCCGTGGCTGCGGTGGGGTTGATCTCGGGCGGGCGGTGGCGGGCGAGAGCGGTGGCGGTCATGGCGGTGGCCGCCATCGCGGCGATGCCGACCAGCGCTGCGGTGGTGTAGGCGTGGTCGTTCGGGAAGAGATGACCGGTGTCGGTGCCGTTGGCCAGGACCAGGCCGCCTATCGCGCTGCCCAGGGAGTACCCGACGCTGCGGACGACGTAGTTGAAGCTCATCGCGCTCGACGTCTCGCTCTTGGGCGTGACGGCCAGGATGACGCCGGGCATGGCGGCTGAGAAGCTGCCGACGCCGCAGCCCAGCACACCCATCGCGACGAGCAGTTCGGCCAGGTTCGACCGGGCCGTGGCGAAGAGGACGAACCCGCCGCCGACGATGACGGCACTGCCGGCCAGGAGCACGGGTGCGTCGACCCGCTTGCGAACCCTGGGCGTGAGTTTGCCGGCGACGAACCCCAGCACCGAGAACGGGACGAGGACCAGCCCGGCGGCGAAGGTGGTCAGCCCGAAGCCGTAGCCGGCGCTGTGCGGCGTCTGCGCGTACCGCGTGATGAGCGTGAGCAGGAGGTACATGCCGCTCCCGCCGACGAACATGGCGATGTTCGCTCCCGCGACCGCCGGGTGCCGTACCGCCCGGACATCGACCAGGGGCGCCTTGCTGCGCAGTTCGGAGGCGGTCCAGACGCACAGCAGGAGCACGGCGACGACGGCGAGGATCACCGCCACGGCGAGGTGACGGCTCCACAGGCTCCGCTGGCCGGCCAGGAACAGGACGAGGAACAGCCCGCCCGCCAGGACGAGCGCGCCCGTCACGGTCACGTGAGCGGAGCGGCCTTCGGGAGCCGCGGGTATGGAACGCCACGCGGTCACGAAGGCGACAGCGGTGACGAACAGACCGAAGCTGTAGGCAGCCCGTACGCCGCCGATCTCGGCGAGCAGTGCGGTGAGCGGGTAGCCGACGCCGGCGCCGATGATCGAGACCACCGAGATCAGGGCGATCGTCGCCGTGCTGCGCTCCTCGGGAAGATGGTCCCGGGCCACGCTCATCATCAGCGCCGTCAGACCGACCCCGACGCCTTGGGCCGCCCTGCCGATGAGCAGCCCCGCGAACGGCAGCGGCAGCACGGTCAGCGCACTGCCGGCGACGACGATGGCCAGCGTGGTGAGGATCGTGGCCCGTCGGTGTGGGCCGGCTCCGAGCCGGCCGAGGACGGGCGTGGCGACGGCGCCGCTCAGCAGTGCGACGGTCAGCGTCCACTGCGCGCTGTCGAGGGAGACTTGGAACGTGGTCGCCACACTGGTGATCAGCGGCGTCCCGAGGCTGGCGACCGCCGCCACGACCAGGGCGATGAACATCAGGGCGGGGACCAGCAGCCGCGCCTCGGAGCGCTCCGGGGTGCGCCCCGTCACCGCTTCGGCCCTTCCCGGTCCTGGCTTTCGAGTTCTGCCAGGTGCGCCAGCGCCGGAAGCGCCGCCACCAGGGCCTCGACCTCGTCGTCGGCGAGTTCGTCGATCAGCCGCGCGAACGCATCGACGCCTGCCTGGCGCCTCGTCTGAACGTACGACGCGCCGGCCTCGGTCAGAGACACCAGCGTGACCCGCTTGTCGAACGCGTCGCCCCTCCGCTCGACCAGTCCGGACTCCTCCAACACCCGCACCAGCACAGTCATCGCGGGTTGGGTGACACCCTCGACCACGGCCAGATCGGTGATCCGTCGCGGGCCGGTCCTGTGCAGAGTGGCCAGTGTGGCGGCGGACGTGATGCTCATATCGCGCGGAAGGCGTCTCACAGCCCTGGTGGCCAGCCCGTAGAGGGCCGACCCGATCGAAGTGGAAGCGTCACGAGTGGCGTCTTGACGGCTCATGCGTGAAGCATACAATATTTATATGAATGGTTTATGCATCTCGCACCCCGAACGCCGCGCTCCAGCCCCGCACTCGGCGCACCAGACGGCGGTCCCCGTCGGCGCCATGGCGGACGCCGTGCGCCGCGCCCTCACCGAAGACCGCGCCGGGGACGACATCACCACCCGCTGGGCGGTGCCGGACGGCACCCACGCCCATGCCCGCGTCGTCGCCCGCCAAGACGGCGTGATCGCCGGCACGGCGATCCCAGCCGAGGTGTACCGGCAGCTCGGCAGCGACGTCGTCGTCACCAAGCACGTCCAGGACGGCGACCGCGTCCACACCGGGCAGGACCTGCTCACGCTGGCAGGACCCGCACGAGAGATCATCACCGGCGAGCGGACCGCTCTGAACTTCCTGCAACGCATGTCCGGCATCGCCACCGCCGCCGCGGCCTTCGCGGAGGCGGTGGCCGGGCTTCCGGCACGGATCCTGGACACCCGCAAAACAGCGCCCGGGCTTCGAGCGCTCGACAAGGCCGCGGTCGCCGCCGGCGGAGTGAGCAACCACCGGCTCGACCTCGCGGCGATGGTCCTGCTCAAGGAGAACCACATCGCCGCGGCGGGCGGCGTGACCGCCGCGATCGCGGCAGTTCACGTGTGTAACACGCGGGGCGTCGCCGTCGAGGTGGAGGTCGAGTCGACAGGCCAGGCCATCGAGGCGCTGCGCGCGGGAGTCGAGTGGATCATGCTGGACAACATGCCCATCGAAGACATGCGGCGCATCGTGACACTGCGAGGGTCGGAAGGGCCCCGACTCGAGGCGTCCGGATCCATCACGCTGGACACGGTCAGGGCCGTCGCGGAGACCGGAGTCGACGCGATATCCGTCGGTGCCATCACCCACAGCGCGCCGGCGTTCGACCTCAGTCTGCTGCTGACACCGACGGCACCAGCGGGGGGCGGACACCCGGCGAGGTCCGGATGAGGCCGTGTCGCCTCCTGCGTGGACGGGCTGGAATACCCGCCATGGCCAACCCGTCGACCGGGAGGCCTTGCGTCTACGTCACGTACCCCCGTCGCCGAAGGCGCCCGGGGGGCTGAGGGAGACTTCGCCGGGACGCGAACCGGCAGCCGCGGGTGGCAGAGCCGAACCAGGCCGGATCGGCACGTCCTCACTAATGCCCGGTGTTCCTTCGCCGGGACCGAGCAATCTGAGCGTCAATTCGAAGTCGGACATGTCCGGCCGAACACAGGAGGTTTCCATGGCCAAGGGCTACTGGGTCAGTGTCTACCCCGCCATTTCCGACCCTGAGAGGCTGACTGACTACAACGAGCTGGCGCGTCTGGCTGTCCGGGCTGGGGGCGGGCGCGTCCTGTCCAATTTCGGTCGAGTCGTCGCCCATGAGGCCGGAATCACCGAACGCGTCGTTCTGATCGAGTTCGACAGTTTTGAACAGGCGGTAGCGGCATACAAGAGCGAGGCCTACCAGAAGGCGCTGGTAGCCCTCCCCGAGGGCTTCGAGCGCGACTTCCGTATCGTCGAAGGCATCGACTGACCGACGGGCCCAGCCATCGCTGAGCATCCGTCACCTGATACGCACACGATGCTGAACGACGACTCTCGCCGTTATCTTGGGTTGTGCAGTGTTTGCGCAGGTCAGCGGCTTGGATGAAGGCAAGGCAAGTTACGCAGGTAGTGAAGCCGTGGTCGGTCGGGCCTGGCGGGACTCGCTGTCCAACATCGACGCTGTCGAAGTTGGGGATCATCGATGGGCTACGCCACCGGCGGTGCGGTCGTCATCCACTATCCGGTGCAGGACGGCACCGGCTGAGGCAGGCCGGTACGCTGCGGAACGCGTTCGGTGGGCCGTTGCGGCCAGGCCCGGCTATTGACGGACGCGGTTCGCGGTTGCCGGTTCGTCGAGCGCGAAAGGTGGGCCAATGTCCTGGCCGGATGTCACGGTGGTTGATGCGTGCGTACGGCGCGACGGCCGGGGCGGCAGCCCCACGGCCGTCACCGACGACGACCCGGCGGCGACGGACGCGGACCGGCGTGCGGTCGCTGCTGCGGCCGGCACCTCGCACGCGGCCTTCCTCGGCCCGGGGCGGACGCCGGACGGTGGCTGGCCGGTCCGGTTCTTCACCGCCACCGCCGAACTGTCCGGCTGCGGCCACGGCACCGTTGCCGCGCAGGCCGTCCGTTTGACCCGCACCGCGCGGGGCGAGCTGAACGACCGCCAACACACCGGAGGGCGCACGTTCGGCACCGTCGCGATCCGCCGCCCCGCCGGCATCGAGGTGTGGTTCGACCAGGGCCTCGTCGCGCTGCGTCACCCTCGCCTCCGCGCAGCGCGCGATCGTCACCGTCTGGTCCACTGCTCTGGCAGATCTTCACCTCGGCTGACAGACCGCGCGGAAGCGAGCGCTAACCGTTCGCCGGGATGACCGCCGCTATGTACCCGGAGCTCGGCCGTGCACGGCCTTAAGCTCCTCACGTGGCACACACCTTCGAGGAACTCGTGGAGAAGCAACGCGCCGCCGACCAGGCGCACGCGACTGCCCAAGCCCTGCGCGACAAAGGCGACCCTCCCGCCTACGAGACCGCATGGCAGGTATGGCGTGACCTGGCGCAAGACGTGAAGGGCGCGGTCACCGTGCACGCGAAAGAGCAGGGCGCGGCGCGGGCCGGCGTGGAGCTTGAGGTGAAGAGGGCGGTCCGCCATACTGAGTAGCGAGCGTCTGGTCCGTACCCCCACTCACACTTGGCCTAGACCTCAGCAACGTGGAGCAGATCGAGCCTGAGGGTGAAAGTCTCTTCGAGTTGGAACCGGCCGTGTGACGGCGGCCAGGCCCTTGCGCGCCGCGGTGCAGGCGAGTTCGCGCGGATAACGAGCACGTTTGGGGTCGGCTTTGGCACGGTGGCCTCAGGCCGGCTCCGTCGCTTTCCCCCGTAGCGACGGAGCCAGCCTCACTCTGTGCTCCCTCACGCCCGCTCCGGTGCGAAGCGTTCGTCGGATACCTGGCGCAGGTCGGCGTCCATCCGCAGCCGCGCACCAGGCTCCCCGGCATCCCGGGTGGTGCGCACGGCGGGCGCCGTTGGCCAGATGCGGGCGATCGACGTATGGAAGGCGAGAGCGGTGTCATCGTCCAGACCTGCCAGGTCGATGACCGCTTCGTTGCTCCGATCGGGCGGAGCGGGTCCACCGCTTGAGTCAGCTCCGCCTGTGATCAGTCGGGGGAGTCCTAAGCTGTCAATCCCCTGGTTCCGTAGGGACTTTGGTTATGCGGTCTGATCTTTCTGGCCGTGTCGCTCGCGCGCTTTGGTGATGATTCTTTCGAACTCCTCGGGCGGTAGGCCGCCGGCCGCGCTGTGCCTTCGTCGCGGGTTGTAGAACCCAGTGATCCATGTGGCGATCTTCAGGCGGGCCTCGGTCCGGGTCGCGAATTGTCGGCGGTGGATGTACTCGACCTTGATCAGCGAGTCGAAACTCTCTGCGGCGGCATGTCCAGCGCGGACCCCACCCGTCCCATGGACTGCACCACGCCCAGGCGGTCACAGAGCTTGTTGTACGCCTCGGACGTGTACTCCGCGCCGCGGTCGCTGTGGAAGATCGTCGCGGCCAAGCTCCACCTCTGGGAGTCCACGGTCCGCAACTACCTCTCCTCCGCGATCGGCAAGACAGGCACCCGCAACCGGATGGAGGCGATGCGGGAGGCGGGGCAGCAGGGGTGGTTGTGACCCTGCTGCCGCGGCGGGGGGTTGCGACCCCTGCCGCCGCCCTGCCCGCATCGCTCACCTCACCCCGTGACCTCCGCCTTCTTGTAGTTCGCTCCGTCCGGTCCCAGGCACACGAACCAGTCCTTCGGGGAGCCGTCCACCTCGCGGATCAGGTTCTTGAAGTCGCCGGCCCCCGCAGGGGCCCGTTCCACCCGGGTCTTCGTGCCGTCGTCCCAGGTGCAGGTGACCTCCTGGACGGTCCGGAAGACCTGGCCGATCACCAGGCGCTGCGGGGCGTCGCTGCCCGGGTCGGTGTCCAACGGCCTCGAGTACGCCTCCATTCTGCGCGTGAACTGGCCGTCCTTACTGACCAGTCTCAGGATCACCGTCGACGGCTTGCCCTCCACGGTCTGGCGCACGAAGTGCCAGCTCTCGCCCACCAGGTCCGAGGCCTTCTCCACCGCGACCGGCTCGTCCCCGTACAGAGCCATCTCGGCGAGCTGGGCGCGTGCCTTCGCCGTGGTCTTCGGTGCGGTCCAGACGACGGCGTCGACCTTCCACTTCCTGCCGTGGTCCGTGCCCCTGGCCAGAGTCGTCACCCGCCGTTCGGGACTCTGCTTCACCGTCCCCGCCGAGGGCTGCGCGGCCACCTGCCCCGCCCCGTGCCCGCCGCCCGTGTCTCCCACCAGCGCCAGCGTCGTCCCCGTGGACCCCGCGATCACCGCCGCGGCCGCCGCGGCCACCGCCCAGCGGCGCGTCTTGCGGCGCCTCCCTCCCCGTACCACCGCCTGATAGGGGGCCGCGCCGACCTCCACCTCGTCCGCCGCGTCCGCCAGCAGGAGGGCGATGTCCGTGTGCGCCTCGTCGTACGTCATGTCGTGGTTCGTCTCCCTGTCCCCGCTCATCACTTCCGCCCTCCGCTCGTGAGTGCCTCGGCCAGTCCCGGCAGGGCGCGGAGCTTCGCGATCCCCCTCGCCGCGTTGCTCTTCACCGTGCCGACGCTGCATCCCATGGCCGCCGCCGCTTGCTCCTCGCTCAGGTCCTCCCAGTACCGCAGGACCACTGCCTCCCGCTGGCGCACGGGCAGCGCGGCGAGCACCGTCACCAGCGCGCCGCGGTCGTCCGCCCGCGCGATGCGGTCGTCGGCGTCGGGCAGCTCGTGGGTGAGGCCCGAGTGGTCCTTCGGCGCCAGGAACTCCTTGAGGCGTCTGCGGTGCCTGCGGGCGTGCGCGTTGATCATCACGCGCCGTACGTACGCGTCGGGGTCGTCGGCCGCGCCGACCCTGCGCCAGGCCACATAGGCCCGTTCGAGCGTCGACTGGACCAGGTCCTCCGCGGCATGCTGCTCCCCCGTGAGCAGGAAAGCCGTGCGCAGCAACCGTGGCCAGCGGCCGACGACGAAGCTCTGGAACTCCGCGTCCCGAGCCTCTTTCCGATCCGACATGGGCGCCTCCTAGCTAGATGGTTGAAGGAGTCCATGAGGATCGGATTTCGTTGCACCGCCGCGTGGAGGATTTTTTTCGAGCCTCAGGCCCGGAGATTGTGCGGCAGGCCCGCGCGGCCGTGGCCTCACGCCTGCCGCACCGGCACCTTCCGCGGCAGCCACAGCAGATCTGTCAACCCCCTGGTTCCGTAGGGACTTTGGTTATGCGGTCTGATCTTTCTGGCCGTGTCGCTCGCGCGCTTTGGTGATGATTCTTTCGAACTCCTCGGGCGGTAGGCCGCCGGCCGCGCTGTGCCTTCGTCGCGGGTTGTAGAACCCAGTGATCCATGTGGCGATCTTCAGGCGGGCCTCGGTCCGGGTCGCGAATTGTCGGCGGTGGATGTACTCGACCTTGATCAGCGAGTCGAAACTCTCCGCGGCGGCATGTCCAGCGCGGACCCCACCCGTCCCATGGACTGCACCACGCCCAGGCGGTCACAGAGCTTGTTGTACGCCTCGGACGTGTACTCCGCGCCGCGGTCGCTGTGGAAGATCGTCCCATCCAGGCTGCCGCCACATGTCACGGCCGCCATCTTCAACGACGCCCCGACCAGGGCCGCGTCGTGATGCTAGCCCATCGCGTAGCCGAGACAGCGCCGTGAGAACGCGTCGATGACCGTCGCCAAGTAGATCTTGCCCTCGCCGGTCTCGATCTCGGTCATGTCGCCGTACCACAGCAGATCCGGAGCGACCGCGTCGAACCGACGACGCATCAGGTCAGGGGCGGCTTTCCGCTTGCTGCCGGGTCAGTGACTTCCGCCGACGCGGGGGCTTGCGCCCCTGTAGGCCGAGCTCGGCCATGATCTCGGCGACGGTGTTCACCGACACCTGCCAGCCCTCCTCCCACAAATCCAGCGTGATCCTCGGCGACCCGTACGTCTCGCCCGACGCGCGGAAGAAGTACCTGATCCTTTCCTCCAGCTTCACGCGCCTGACCTCACGTTCCGTCGGCTCCGCGGAACGTCGCCGCCATTTGTAGAACCACGCCTCGCTCACCCCGAGCAGGCGACGGGACATCCGATGGGGCCGTTGTGCTCGGCTCTCTGGCGACCGATGACTTCGACCAGCGCCTCCGGTTCGTTCTCGGTCACTTCACCCAGAGAGCCATGGCACGCTTGAAGACATCACGCTCCATCTCAACTTCCTTGAAGCTCCGCCGCGTCCTGTGGGTCCCAGCCGGGGAGGCGGGCCGACAGGCGTTCTCGTGCGCCTTCCAGGCGTCCAGCGGTTCCGACCGACCACGGCCCGCCGGTAGACCGTCTGCAGATCAGCGCGGACCTGACGGAGCTCGTCCTGGGCGTCGGTCAGGTCCTGGGGAAGTCGTACGAGGCTGGCATGAGGCAAAGGTACGGTTGTTCGAACCTTGCTCTCGTCTGCCGCGCGGCAGCATCTCTTGCGACTTCTCTCGCGTGAGCCTCGCGGAGGCCGCTGTGTCCGTGCAGGTCACCCGCACCGTACGGGCGTGGTCGGGCCTTTGACATCTCCGTTGCCGCCGCTGCCGGGCCCGGCGCTCTGGGCCCGGTTGTGTTACCGGGGCGCACCAGGTTGGCCGGATGGTCACGCCAGGGATGGCCACCGGTCGGCGGCCCACTCCAGCCATCCTGACCATCCGGGAGGCGGAGCTGTTACTTCATGTCCATCGAGTTCCGTGGCGTCGGGTTCTTCGAACAGTGTCCTCCAGTGCAAGAGGTCCCTCTCGCTCATCACGAAGGTCTGAAGAGGGGCGGTCGACTGGCGATGGGCGATCCGGTCACGTTGGGTTTCGTGGTCCACCGGCACGTACACGAGGTGACAGGACGCGCCCACAGACATCACCAACCAGCGGATCGCGGACCTCTCGTCACGAGACCAGCATCCGAAATCCAGGACCACGTTCGTTCCCAGCTTCAGCGCTTCCAGACCCAGCCAGAGCAGCCGTCCTTCCAGGACGTTGCGCTTCCCGGCAGGCTGCGGATCGCCGAAGAGCGGGAGCGTCCACTCATCCGGCGTCAGCCGCAGCGCGTGGTGCTCCTCGGCCAGTTGTCGAGCTCTTGTGGTCTTTCCGGCCCCGGGCAGGCCGACCGTCAGGAACAACGTCGTCACGCCCAGATCGTGTCACGAGGGCCAAGTGATCACGGCTTGAGCCAAAGGGGATAGAAGCCACGGTGACGGTGCCGTGGAAGACGTGGCGAGTCTGTCGACTCTCGTGGCCGCGGCCTGGGACGGGGCGGTGCAGCCGAGGTGCGCGTCTTTTCCGGCATCCCTCGGAGGCTTCTGCGCATGTACAGCCGGGAAGGCGCGGCGGGGTCGAGCCGTTCATCGCAGGCGGCGCCCTGCAGGCAGCGACGAACACTGGATGACCTGCGGCTTCGCACTGGTTACTCCACCGAGCCGATAAACCCTCACGAGCGGAGGGACAGCAGGATCCGGCGCCTATGCAGGTTGATGCCGGCGACTTCGACCATCACCTCATCGTCAACTTGCAAGACGCCCTCAGGCTCATCCGCATTGAGACCTGTGCAACATGAAGTACGCAGGTCACGGGTCTGGTGTGCGGGACGGGCGGGGTACTCGCGCTGGTCGTCGCCGGGTGTCCATGGTGAAGATCGGCTGACCTGTCGCCAGGGCCGTTGTCGGGTTCTGCTGCGCCGAACGCCACGCTCGCTCGTGTCCGCTCTCGATCGGTCAGCGTGCGGCCGAGTATGCCGGCACACACGGCAGAGGCCGATGTGGCGAGTGATGTCGGACAGTGTCGAAATCGACTGGCTGCGCGCCTAAGGATGGAGGGCCTTTCGTTGGCCTGTGGCGGCGGACCGTACGATCGCGTCAAGGAGTCGGTGGCGCTTGACGGCGTGGGTGAAGTCCGGGGCGACAGCCGTTCCGTGGACGAGGTCGTCCCGAATCGCGGCGTAGGCGTGCACCAGCGTGTGGATCACTGTTCCGGCCAGGCCGGGATAGTCGTCGTAGCCGCTGGGCAGCGTGACCTTCGTAGGCCGACCGCCGCTGCGTGTGCCACGCACCGTGACCGGACCGATGTGCGGGAACTCGGCGGCGGTAATCTCGAGTCTCCCCTTCGTGCCGTCGATGATCAGAGAGAACCCTGCACCCGATGCTGCGCCTCCACGGTGGTGGACGGACAGGATCGCCCCGCCCGCCACGGTGCCCGAGATCGCGATCTGGTCCTCGGCGGTCATCGGGACGAGCTGCCCGGTGTGCCCGAGGGGAACCTGGTGGCGCCGGGTCGCGGTCGTAGCGACCACTTCCTGAAGCTCGCCGACGACCATCGACACCAGGTCGATCGCGTGTCCGAACGCGATGGTCAGCATCGTGGCCCCGAGCTTGCGGTCGAGCGTGTAGACCATGTTCGGAGACACCGGGGTGCCCCATTCGGTAGAAGACGCCACGACGGTGGCGGAGAGCACTTGCCCTACGAATCCTTCGGACACGAGGTCGGCCAGCCAGCGGAAGGTAGGTGAGGAGCGTCCCTGAAGACCGACGAAGGTGCGGGTCGTCCCGGCGGCACGCTCCATCTCCTCGGCCTCGCGCAGGTCGACGGCGAGCGGCCACTCGGAGAGCACCGGAACTCCCACCTTCAGCACGGGCAACACGAGTTCGCGATGCTGGGGCACTTTGACGGCGACAACAACGAGGTCGACGTTCTCGTCGCCGGCGAGCTGCTCAACCGACGTGTACGCGGGTACGCCATACGCCGCTCCTGCGGACTGGGCCGAGGCTTCAGAGCTCGCCGCCAGCGCGCGAAGCTCGATCCCGTCGACGGCGCTCAGCGCGGGCAGGTGAGCCCCGGCCGCCCAGCCTCCCGCGGCGCTCAGGCCGACGATGCCGACGCCGATCGGCTTACGGGGGTCAGGCACCGAGCTGCCGCCTCAGGGTCTCGGCGTCGTGCAGGGCCGTCATGTGCACGAACCGCCCGTCACGAACCTGGTAAATGGCGTACTCGACGATCTCGAACGAGGAGCCGGTGGGAGCCACGCCGAGCCACTCCTTGGCAGGCGTGCCCGTGTTGGTCAGACGGGCGGCCAGGCGATCACCATCGACCGCGATCTCCCGGGGCTCCCAGTGGAAGTCCGGGACCGCGTCGATGTCGCCGTTCAGCACAGCGATGACCTGGTCCCGGGTGCCCGGCTCGCCGTTCAGGGTGGTCTCGTCGTTGATGAACTCGTCCATGCGGTAGATCTCGTGGGCGTTGAGCGCCCCGATGTAGCGCAGGTAGAACTCGCGCAGGTCGGTGTCGGACATGATCTCCTTCTTCGGCCCCCCGGAGCGGAGGTCATGCTCGGTGTTTCGCGACGGCTCTTGACGGTTTCGTCGCGGTGATCGTCGGCAGGGGAGGAACCACTGCCCGAAACTTCTGTCCCGGACGGTACCGAAGTTTTGTCGCACCGTCACGGCCCTCATGCGCGGAGATGGCTCACCGGGGCGGGTGAAGGGGTGCAGCCGCTATGCAGGCCAGCCGAGCAACGCCGTGTCGACGATCTCATCGAGCTCAGCAGGACCGAGGCCGTTGGCGGCCTGCACTGCGATGCCGAAACCCATCGTCATGATGAACCGGGCAAGACGCCTAGGGTCGGCGTTGCGCGGAAGATCACCCTCGTTGACGGCACGCCGGAAGCGCTCCTCAAGGCGGACCCCCGCGTCGTTGCGCCAGTCGACAAGCAGGTCGTGGACGGCCCGGCTCTCGTCGCTCGACGCCAGCGCACCCTGCACGGTCAGGCACCCGGAGGGGCCGCCGGGAGGGGTCGTGGTGCAGACCGCTCCGCGGAGGAACGCCGAGGCCACGGCCCGTGCGGTGGGCTCCTCCAGGGCACGCGTGGCGTAGGCGGCCGGCCCCGCGCCGTAGCGCTGAAGGGCCTTGCGGAACAACTGCTCCTTGTTGCCGAAGGCCGCGTACATGCTCGTCTTGGTGATCCCCATGGCGCCGGTCAGTTCAGCGAGGCTTGCACCTTCGTAGCCTCGCGCCCAGAACACCCGCATCGCACGTTCCAGCGCCTGGTCGATGTCGAATCCTCGAGGCCGACCCATGACGGCCCTGCGAGAGTCACCCATGCCACAAGCGTACCACTCGGTACAGATACCCATTGACCAGCAGTTTCATCCCCACAAGGTGGCGAACGCAGTTCAGTACCGGTCGGTCTTGATGTGTTAGGGTTCTGCACCGACCGGTACTTAATTGATGGGAAGGGAAGTCCGCGCCATGAAAACCGTTTCGCTCGGCAGCCTCAAGATCTCGCGCATCGGTCTCGGAGCCATGGGAATGTCGGCGTTCTACACCGGCGCCGGCCAGTTCGACGACGAGTCGATCCGCACGATCCACCGCGCTCTGGACCTCGGGGTCACCCATATCGACACCGCTGAGGGGTACGGCCCCTTCATCAACGAGGGACTGGTCGGCCGGGCCGTGCAGGGGCGCCGAGACGAGGTCGTGCTGGCGACCAAGTTCGGACTGATCTCCCACACCGGTGGCACATCTCCGGACAGCACCCCGGCCAACATCCGCCTGGCCGTGGAGGGATCACTGAAGCGCCTGGGTACCGACTACATCGACCTCTACTACCAGCACCGGGTGGACCCCGGCACGCCCATCGAAGAGACCGTCGGCGCGCTGGCCGAACTGGTGGCCCAAGGCAAGATCCGCCACATCGGCCTGTCGGAGGCCGGCCCCGCCACGATCCGCCGCGCTCACGCCGTGCATCCGGTCACCGCGGTCCAGTCCGAATACTCCCTGTGGACCCGCGACCCGGAGGCCGAGATCCTGCCCGTCCTGCGCGAACTGGGCATCGGCTTCGTGCCGTACTCCCCGCTTGGTCGCGGCTTCCTGACCGGCAACATCCGCTCCCTGAACGATCTTGACACCGACGACTGGCGCCGCACCAACCACCGCTTCGCCGACGGCAACCTGGAACGCAACCTGCGAATCGTCGACGAGGTCCGGGCCGTAGCCGCCGAGATCGACGCCACGCCCGCGCAGGTCGCGTTGGCCTGGCTGCTCGCCCAGGGTGACGACATCGCGCCCATCCCCGGCACCAAGCGAGTCGCCCGGCTGGAGGAGAACGCCGCCGCCGACCACATCGAGCTCACTGCCGGCCACGTCGCCCGCCTGAACGACCTGCCCCGGGCCTCCGGCGAGCGCTACGACGCGGACAACATGGCCGCCATCGACCGCTGATCGAAGACGTACCACCACGCACGCCGCGGGTCGGCATCCGGGCGAGTGCCGCATTCCCAATGAGACTGTGCAACATGAAGTACGCAGGTTACGGGTCTGGTGTGCGGGGTACTCGCGCTGATATCTCGGCACCAGGCCCCGCTGTTGGCCGCTCTGCTGTCGGCCAGGTGTGTACCGAACCGTCCGCGGCCCACGGGGTTCGACTCGCGCAAGACTTCCTCCATGAGGAAGTCATAGAACAGGCGCACCGGCACGAGACGCTGCTGGACCGTCGCATTCGCCAGTCCCGCCGCCGACTCGATGGAGACTACGTTCGCACCTCGCCGGTGAGGTCGAGAGGTCAGTTCGCGGACGAACACCCCCACGTGCGTTCGGCTCGCAGTCAGCGGGTCGACTCCTCTGCTCACACAGAGCCCGGAGCGGGTGGCCGACGTGGCGGAGGACCTGCTGCGCTTTCGACGGGTGCCGGATACCGAGTACCGGGAGGAGAGGGAGGGCGCCGGCGAGGTGCGCGACGCCGCGGACGGCTTCCGCCGCAGGCACCTGGGCCTTGGCCCGTTCCGGCTGCCGCAGGACGGGGACGGCCTGGAGGGGGCGGCCGGGAGGGGGCGGCCTGGAGGGGGCGGCCGGGAGCGGTGTGCGGCTGACGATCGACATCCAGACGGACACTCCTACGAGCAGGCATCGCGGCGCTGCGGGCCGCCTACGGGCTGAGCGGCAAGAACCTTGGGTAGGACCGACTTGCTCTGCGGCCTCGCAGCTGGCGGAGGCTGCGGCGGATACCTCATCCAGCGATGTGCGGTCCTGGTCGCCGGGAGTCTTCCGACCCCGGCGAAATGCGGGAGCGGTCTGTGCCGATCGGGGACGGTTGGTATCGGGTGCAGGGTGCCGGGAACAGTGGAGCGGATATATCCGTACCTCCGCTGCCAGTGTCCTGAACGCTGCCGCAGCGATCAGATCTAAACCGCTAACTCTCCGACCGCGTACCAATCAGTTTCGCCAGCCGACGCCATGGGACGATCTCCGCCGAGGTGAGCAGGCAAAGGGGGGCGGAGATGCAGTACATCGCCCACGAGGACCCGGTCGGTCGGGCCGAGAGCAACTACATCGCCCAGGCTGATCTGACCCCCTTCGACCTCGACGGGCAGATCGAGCAGCTGTGGCTCCAGCCCGACGAGCACGGCACATATGCGGTGGCCTGCATTCCCTTCATGACCTACGGCCTCGCTCTCGGAGACCGGGTCCGCCTGTCACCGGAAGCTCGCGTGGTCGAAGTTGCCCAGGCAAGCGGACACCGCGTCCTGCGCACACTGCTCAGGCCGAGCGGTGACGCTGCACGACTGGGCCGCAGCATCAGCCTCATCAAGAACTCGATCAAGGAATCCGGGCTGCTCAGCGAATGGCATGGGGAGCACTTCGTCGCCATCGACGTGCCTCCCGGCGCCGACATGAGCCCGGTCTTCGCTCTGCTGCAACGGGAGGTGGACGAGGCGGGCGCCTTCTGGGAATGGGCCGACGTCATGCCGTTCTCCACCACACGGAACTGACCGCGCCGCGGCTGGTCCCAACGCAGGCCAATTCCCGGAGCCGTCGACCGTGATGTGGCGGGGAGCGCGGGAGCCGTCCGGTCAGGGCGACGATCAGTAACCGGGTCATCCCGGCGGCAGGGACCGGAGCTCCGCCGGCTGATGGCTAGCCGATCTTCTTCCAGGGCTTGCAGTCGGTGGTCTGGAACGCCTTGTCACCTGCGGAGATCTTGACGATGGCCGGGCCCTCGCCGCCGCCGGCGGCGATGATGGCGTCCCCCTCGCCGGTCGTGTCGCTCAAGCGCGCCCAGTAGCAGCCGTACTTGTTCTTGCCCTCGCTGCGGTAGGTGCCGGCCTGGATGTCCTTGCCCACCAGGAAGGTTCCGTCGCCTGGAATCCCTCCCTTGGGCGTGCTCTCCTGCTGTGCTCCGGCAGTGGCGACGGAGGGAGCGGCACCTGCCTGTACGTCTGTTCCCGGCGCCGTGGCGGTCACAGTCACTGTCGCGGAGGGAGAGTCCTTGCTTCCTCCAGATCCGGCGGTGCCGATCAGGACTCCTACCAGCAGTGCGCCGAGGGCGACGGCGGTGTGGGTGAACCATCCGCGGCGGGATGGAGAACGGACGGCAGGGGACGGTGTGTGATCCGACGTCGGTCCGGGAGGCGGCCCTACAGGTGTGTTTCCGTTCATGTCCACAGAGTGCGCCTGCCTTCTGCGGGGTGCACGACGGCGCCGCTTGGCGACAGCCGACGGCACGGTTTCCGGGCCCGCCGACGCGAGCAGCCAGCCGCACGCTCGGGGTCCGGGATCAACGCGCCTCCCAGCCACTAGGCTCTGGGCATGGTCAAGCACGTGCCGTTCACCGGGGGCGAGAAGGAAAGCCTGCACGCCGCCCTGGACCGACACCGCGACGCGGTCCTTTGGAAACTTGAGGGCCTCGACGACGACCAGCTGCGTCGCCCGGTGACTCCGTCGGGCACGAGCCTGATCGGGCTGCTCAAGCACCTCGCCGGCGCCGAACTCGGCTGGTTCTGCATGACATTTGGCCACGAGTGCGACCCACTTCCCTTCGAAGCCGAAGGTGACGAGGCGTCCGACTGGCACGTGGCTGCTGACGAGCCCGCCAAAGACATTCTCGACTTCTATGCCCGCTCCCGGGCTGCCGCCGACGAGGCGATCGAGAGCCTCGACATCGACGCCACCGGCACTGCCTTCGCGTTCTTCGACGGCGCCACCGTTTCACTGCGCTGGGCACTGATCCACATGCTCGAAGAAGTCGCCCGGCACGCGGGTCATGCCGACATCCTGCGTGAGTCCATCGACGGCTTCACCGGAGATCACAACCGAGGCTGACGCAACTACCGACCGGGGCTTCGCCCCGATCGGCTTCTGACTCAAGACGTCCGGAGGGCTCGCTCTCTCAACCACACATCCGCTGCCACGGTTGCTCGGCTGTTCCGGTGTTGTCAGTTCTCATCGACAATTCCGAGCCGTTTGATCGCTAAGTGCTGTCAAGAACCGGATCAGGCACACATTCCGTGAGGACGATCACCGGGATTCAAGGGCAGTGACGTAGCGTCGTCTGGGACCGTGGTGCGGTGTGACGAGCTTGTCA
>NZ_JBVIHJ010000044.1:0-24834 GCF_055570355.1 Streptomyces sp. NPDC031225
GACGACCCACGGCCGCGACTCCCTTTTCCCCACGGCAAGACCAACGAGGAACCACGCCGACAGTCACATGATCAACAACTTCTGTTAGGACCTCTAAGACGGGGACGGTGCGCTCCGCGGGTGAGGGCGGGGTACCTACGGGCTCGGGTGCGGGTTGCGGCCCGGGCGGGGGCGGGTTGCGTCGCCGGGCGAGTGCGGGTTACGGCCCGAGGGGGTGCGGGTTGCGTCGCCGGGCGAGTGCGGGTTACGGCGTGGGGCGCGTGCGGGGCTGCTGCCGGCTTCACCGTGGGGCGGCACGTGCGGGCTTGCCGCCCGCTTCACCGTGGGGCGGCACGTGCGGGCTTGCCGCCCGCTTCACCGTGGGGCGGCGCGTGCGGGCTTGCCGCCCGCTTCACCGTGGGGCGGTGCGTGCGGGCTTGCTTCGGCTGCTCGCGCTGACGCGGCGGGGCGGCTTGCTGCGGCTGCTCTCGCCGACCGACCGCACCTCTACCGGAGCCCCGCCCCCCTGGCGACCTCGCGGACCGCCGGGACGTCCTGGTCGAGCCAGTTCACGTCCCAGATCTCATCCGGCGTCAGCCAGCGCAGTTCGTCGTGGTCCTGCAGGGGCTTGGGGTCCGGGGAGGACGGGAGGAGACGGGCCGTCCACGCCTGGAGGACGTACGGAGATCTCAGCGGCCATTCGCCGGGGACGCGGTCCATGACCTGCGCCTGCACACCCAGTTCCTCTTGGAGCTCACGCGCGAGTGCCGCTTGGGGCGCCTCGCCCTGCTCCACCTTGCCGCCCGGCAGCTCCCAGCGCCCGGCGAGTTCGGGGGGTGCGCTGCGGCGGGCTGCGAGGAGGCGGTCACCGTCGTACAGGGCGGCCGCCACCACCACGATCCGTTCCGTCATGCGCCGGAGCCTACGGGAGCCGCGGGCTCCGGACGGGGGTGGGCTCAGTCGGCGGAACTCGAACCGTTCGCGCCGACGCGCTCGACCCAGTAGAGCTGTTTGTGGCCGCGGGAATCCAGGCTGTCCGCGATCTTCTGGGCCTCCGACCTGGTCGCATACCTGCCCACGCGGTAGCGATTGCCGTTGTCGTCCTGTCGTATGACGAGCCAGGGAAGCGTGATCGTGCCGTCGTTCATAGCGCCCCACCGCCCCTTCCCGACCTGCGTCGAGCCCCACCCGATAAGGAAACCGCAATCCGCATATGCCCGAGCCTACGCCCAACCTTTACTCAGCGAACACGCGTTTTCACAAAGAGGTACGCAACCAGCCAGGACGGACTCCCGCACCGGGGGCGCGCAGCGGTGAACACGCCCCCGGTGGAGGGCGATGACTCCGGTCAGCGGCAGCCCGGGGACGACTGTGCCGAGCTGCGAGAACGGCCGAATTCGAACGATGTTCGCCTGCAGCCCCGTTGAGTGTTCGCCCGGGGCAACCTCCCCGGGGCGCGCGCTACTTCACCGGAAGGTGGTACGCGACCTGGTAACGGTCGGCCGGGATGACCACGTCGGCCGTCTCCACCGGGCGGCCCGAGGCGTAGTAGGTGCGATGGACCACGAGGACGACATGGCCAGGCACACCACCCAGCGCGAGCAGCTCCTCGGCCAGGCCGGGCCGGGCGCCGACCTCCTCGGTGACGTTGTCCACGACGACGTCGATGGCGGCCATGCGCTCGACGACCCCCATGCCGCCGAGGGGGCCCTCCTCGGGGAGCATCACGGGGGTGCGCCCGGTGACCGCGAGGGGCTCCCAGGAGGTGGAGAGCATGATCGGCTCACCGGCCTCCCGGAAGACGTACTTCGTGCACATGACGCGGTCGCCGGGCCGCAGGCCGAGCCGCTCGGCGATGGCGACGGAGGCCTCCGTCTGGGCGCTGCTGGACTCCCAGGTGCCGCGCCCCTCCCCGTCGGCCTGCTCCTGCCGGAAGGGCGTGGCGCCGGAGGCCGGGCGGTAGCCGGAGCGGGCGATCCGGCGGGGCACGGGCTGCTCGCGGACGTACGTCCCGGAGCCGGACCGGCCCTCGACCAGCCCCTCGGCCATCAGCACCTTGCGCGCCTCCAGCGCGACGGTGTCCGAGACGCCGTACTCCTCGCGGATCCTCGCCTGGGACGGCAGGCGGGTGTGTGGCGGCAGCGAACCGTCGGTGATCTTCTGGCGGAGATCACCCGCGACACGCAGGTACGCCGGCTGCTCACCGAATGTCACTGGCCGCTCCCATCAGGTTGTACAGACAGCAACAGCCTGGCAACCGTGGGTTCGACCATGCAAGCAAAGGCCAGAGAATCACTCGATGTGATGACATGTTCCCGTGGCGGGCTTTACGCAGGCACTTTCTCCCCGCTATGGGGGCGATCACACATCGAGTCCGCCGCCGGTCGCGTCGGTGGCCCCGGAGTCCTCACCGTCGTCGTACGTGGGCGGGTCGGTGGCCAGCCCCAGAGCTTTGCGTGCGGTGACCGTGCTGGCACCGTCGACGTACTCGTAGCCCTTGTCGTAGTGGGTGTAGAAACGGTCCGCGTCGTCGTCCGCGGCCGCGGCGGACGCCCACGCCCACTCGTCGCGCGCGTCCTCCATGTCCTTCACCAGGGCCGCGACGGGCTTGGCGGCCCCGGCCGGCCAGGAGTGCGCGCGCAGCGCCTTGACCTGGGCGTCGAGGCTGTCGTACATGTCCAGCGACCAGTCCCGGTAGCCCGGCAGATCGTCCTCCGGGTAGTCCTCGGGCTCCTCCCACAGCACGCCGTCCACGGCGTTGAGGGACTTCAGGAAGGCCACCTGGTACGTGTCGAGCGTGGTCGCGTCGGCGCGCAGTGAGCCGGTCAGGGTGCCGGCCCCGTCGGTGTTGCCGAAGATGCAGGTGACCGCGCGGTCGCCGAGGCGCCAGCTCTGGCGGGTGGGGCCGAAGTAGTACACGTCGACGTTCTTGGGGAGCGCCCAGGTGTCCATGGCGTAGGCGTCCTGGAGCGGGTAACACCTGTCGGCGGCGTCGGAGACCGCGCTGTCCCCCGGGAAGACGGAGCCGGTCATCCGGAACTCGCCGAACACCTCGCCCTCGTGCTCGCCCGCGCAGGGCACCTGGTCGACGTCGTAGGTGAGACCGTCGAGGGACTCCCCCGGCGCGTCGAAGCACTGGCCCTTCACCACCGAGAAGGCCGTGTCCTCGGTCGCGCCCTTCTTGAACTCGTCCCACGCCGTGGACACTCCGCCGGTGGCGAGCACCGTCACCCACAGGGCGAGTCCCAGCGACGACAGGATCGACCCGGCGATCGCCAGCCCCTTGCCGGACTGCCCCTTCTTCTTGATCTGCACCAGCGCGATCACGCCCGTCAACAGCCCCAGCGCCGGGAAGCAGCACAGGACGCCGAGCACCAGGGAGGCGACGGCGAGGCCGTTGACCGATGTCGGGCGGGGCTGGGGGCCGTACCCCTGCCCCCAGCCCTGGTACGGCGGTGCGCCGTAGGGCTGTCCGTACGGCTGTCCGTACGGCTGCGGCCCCTGCGGCTGCTGTCCCTGAGGTGGCGGCCCGTACGGGTTCGGGGCCGGGGACGGCCCCTGGGCGGGGTCGGGCTGGTGCGGCCCAGGGGGCGGGGGTATGGACACGGGTACGTGCTCCTGGTTCAGGCAGTGTCGGGGAACTGACGTGCGACAGGGCGCATGGTATGCGTGGGGCGGGCGGGGCGGAATGCCGATTCCGGGTGCAACGGTCCGGGCGGTGAACGGGCTGCACGGCACCGCGGGCGGGACGGGTTCCGGGGACACGGTCCCCTCGGCGGCCGGGGTGCAGCCACCGTCGGCTTCCAGGCCGACATGGGGGCGGGTACGGCACGGCACGGACCGGCGGCGACCGTGGGGCTCCCGCCGGTCGAAGTGGCCGCGGGGGCAGGGAAGTTGCTGCCGACGATGGCGAACGCACACGCAGTGGACGCGGTTCTCGGGCTGTGGACCGGGAGGAGGAGGCGCCCCGGGGCGTGCGGGAGACCGGCCGTGTGCCGCCGGACCACGGACCCGCTCCCGTGCCGCCCGGACACGGCGAGCACGCGGTCGGCCAGAACGCCCAGCACTGTTCCGGCATCGGCCGGGTCACCGAAGTGAGGGCGCCCGGCAAGAACGTCGGCGGCTTCCATCTCCTGTTCGGCGACCGCTATATGACGGTAGGTCAGGAACTGGCAGCCGGGACCGGTGTGCTCGGCGGGAGCTGCCGCGGAACGGCCGTGCGCCGCTCCTCAGTGGCCGACATCGGAGGTGACGACGACGGTGTCGGGCGAACGGCTCCTCCCGGCGGTCCGCCCCGGCCCGCTTCGGCGCGCCGGGCTTCGAGACGGCCGTGGTGCCGGCGGGCCGGGTGGGCGAACCGTGGGGATTCCTTTGCTCGGAACATAAGTTCACCAAAGGAAACCCTGTTCGTCGGCGATTACAGTCTTTGTCTGCTGACGGCACACGGGTGAACGGGGTATACGTGGCCATCGAGTTGCCCGACGAGCTGGTCTGGGTGATGAACCTGATCGGCGTCAACTGGCCTCAGGTGAACGAGGACAAGGTGCGCGAGTTCGCCGGGCATGTGCGGACGTTCGCCGGCAACATCGACAGCTCGCACCAGGCGGCCACGGCCACCGTGCGCGAGCTGGCCGAGCACTACGACGCGGACTCCTACCGGCAGTTGGCCGAGCGGTGGACCGCGATGTCCTCCGACCACATGACCGAGATGGTCGAGGTCTGCGGGGCCGTGGCGGTCGCGCTGGAGGTCGCCGCCGATGCCGTCGTCGTCGCCAAGACCGCCGTACTGGTCGAACTGGGCGTCCTGGCGGCCGAGTTCGTCGCCGACCAGGCCGCGGCCGTTCTGACGTTCGGCGCCGCCGAGGCCGCCGAGGTCCTGATCATCGAGGCGACGAAGAGGGTCGTCAACGGGATCCTCCAGGAGCTGGAGGGGCGGCTCGTCGCCGACCTCACGGCCAAGGCGGTCGCACCGCTGGAGGCGGTGGTGGAGCAGGCCCTGCGCGGCCTGGTCTTCGAAGGTGTCCAGTCGGCGCTGGGAGGGACGTCCGGCGCCGGCGCGGGCAGCTACTTCCAGGTCCATCCGGAAGGCATGCGGCAGATGGCGGCCAAACTGCACGCGCACGCGGACGACGTCGCCGGACACGCCGATGTGATGGCCAGGGCGACCGCGGGGGTGTCGTTCAGTTGAGCCATCCCATAGCCAAGGCGCTGGAGGAAGCGGCGCAGAAGATCGGCGTCAAGCTGAGCAAGGAGGCCGCGCACGCCGTCAGCGACATGTACCGGCAGGCCGGCAGGGGCACGGAGAAGGTGGTCAAGAACATCACCGACGCCGACGACGCCCACAAAAAGGAGATCACCGCGCTCGCCGAGAAGATCGCCAAGAACCACGGCGAGACCGGCCCGGGTTCCCGCAAGCGGCTCGTCCAGCAGGCCGACGCCCGCACCGAGCTGTCGAACGCCGTCGGCGTGCCGGGCGACTACGACGCGGAACTGGTGGTGAACCGCACCAAGTACCCGGAGTCGGCCGCGCACATCGAGGAGGCCCAGAGCGGCCAGATCTGGCGCGGCGACACCTACCGCCAGGGCCGTCCCAAGCCGTCCGTCCTGACCATCGACAAGCCCAACGCCGACGACAACCGCGCGAACTCCCTGCGGGGCATCGACACCCGGCCGCCGGACGACCGCGACGAGTACCCGCCGGCCATGTTCAAGGAGGGCGGTACCGGGGCCAGCGTGAAGTACATTCCGCAGCCTGATAATGGTGGTTCGGGATCGAGTATGGGCAGCGCCCTGCGCGGGCTCCCCGACGGGACCAGAATCAAGATCACCATCAGATAGGCCCCCAGGTACCACCGGCACGACAGGAGCGAGTCCCCATGAACGCGGCCGAGGAGCTGATTGCCCGGGCCCGGCAGGGCAGGTTCGGCGAACTTCTGCCCCGGCTCCAGGAGCTGGCCACCGGCTCGGACGCGGCCGGGACCGCGGACGCCTGGGAGGCCGCCGCCGCCGCCGTACAGATCCTTTTCTGGTACGACCGTTTCGCCGAGGCCGCCGAGCTCGCCGAGGCCCTGATCCTCCGGGACGGGCCGCTCGGCGGTGAGCTGTGCGACCAGGACATGCCGTTCGGGGTGGCCCTCCTGGCCGCCCAGGCCCATGCCGGCATCCCGGCCGGGCCGCGCCTGACCGCCCTGGCCGCCCGGGTCCCCGAGGGGCGGGTGCTGGGCGACGACCTGCTGTGGCTGGCCGAGGAGGTGCCCGGGCGGCCCGTCGAGGAACTGTTGCCCAACCACGCGGACTGGGGCGGCCCGGCCCGGCCGCTGGACGGTGTCATCGGCGCCGATCTCGTCGAGCGGGACTTCGGCACACTGGACGCGGGGCAGAAGCGGGTGGTCTGGCAGGCCCTGGCCAAGGTCAACGACTTCGAGCGCGCCCACGACCTGGCCGAGGCGAGCGGTGAGACACCGGAGCAGTTCGCCATCTGCACCTGGCTGGCGGGCTGGTACGGCACCCGGGGGGACATCGCGCGAGGTGAGAGCATGCTGCTGGCGGCGCACGGCCGGTGGTGGCCGTACGCGAAGTGGGACGCGGTCCCCGATGCTCCCGTTCTCCAGCCCGCCCTGCGGTCGGTCGCGACCGAGCGGGTACGCGCCCACTATCTGACCCGACCGATCGGCCCCGAGGCAGCGGAGACGAACGCATGACCACCGACAGCGCACTGGAGCAGCTCCTGGGCCGGGCCCGCGGCCCGCTGGGCCCCGCGATCGACCTCGACTTCGGCTTCGAGAGCGGCCCGCTGGCCGAGCTCGGCCAGGTGATCTCCCGTATGAACGGCTTCTTCCTGTTCAACGCCGGGGTGCAGGTCTTCCGGGTCGGCGAGGAGGGCCTCGGCCACGACATGCTCCACTGGAACACCGACGACGCCTGGAAGGACACCTACGGCGGGCTGGCCGACGACCAGTTCTGCTTCGGCCAGGACATCTTCGGCACCCAGTTCGCCGTGGTCGGCGGCGAGAAGGTGGTCCGCTTCGACCCCGAGACCGCCGACGTCACGGAGCTCGGTGACAGCCTGGAGTCCTGGGCGGCCTGGCTCCTCGCCGACCCCGACGTCAACGCCGCCGCCTCCTTCGCCTACGCCTTCCAGCGCGAGAACGGCGCGCTGGAGCCCGGCGAACGGCTGGTACCGCTGCAGTTCTTCGTCGGCGGCGGTGGCTATGACTTCGACAACTTCGCGGTCAAGGACGCGGTCACCGCGATGCGCGTCCGGGGGCCGATCGCCCAGCAGGTGCATGGCGTCCCGGACGGCGCGACGATCCGGCTCGACCTGGCCTGAGGAGGCTCTCCCCTCTCAGTCGTCGAAAGCCGTGGCCCGGGTGCTCTTCTCCCAGGCGGTGACGTCGGCCCGTACGCCGTCGAGGTGGTCGAGTACGGCCGTCACCGCGTCCTCGCCCAGGGGCAGCCGCAGCGGGGTCTCCTCGGCGTCGAGCGCGGCCCGGATCAGGGCCGCCGCCTTCGCGGGATCGCCGGCCTGGGTGCCGTCGCCGCCGGAGACGAACCCCCGGGTCTCGCTCACCTTGCCGTAGAGGCCGCTGTCGGCACTGATCCCCGCCCGGCTCGCGTCGAACAGCGCGGTGCGGAAGGCTCCCGGCTCCACGATCAGCACCTTGATGCCGTATTCGCGCACCTCGTCGGCGAGCGCCTCGGACATGCCCTCCAGGGCGAACTTCGTTGCGCTGTACGCGGAGAACCCCGCGAAGGACAGCTGCCCGCCCATGCTGCTCAGCTGCACGATCGCGCCCGAGCGGCGTTCGCGCATGGCCGGGAGCACCGCCCGTGCGAGTGCCGCAGGACCGAACACATGCAGGTCGAACAGCTGGCGCAGCTCGTCGTCGGTGGTCTCCTCGAAGGCTCCGACATGGGTGCGGCCCGCGTTGTTGACCAGTACGTCGATCCGCCCGTGCCGGCTCACCACGTCCCGTACGGCGGCCTCCGCCGCTGCCGTGTCGGTCACGTCCAGGCGCAGTGCCTCCAGCTGGTCGGGGTAAGCGGCCACGAGGTCGTCCAGCGCCTCGGGCCTGCGGGCGGCGCCCACCACGACGTCCCCGTCGGCCAGGGCCGCCTCGGCGATCGCCCGGCCGAACCCACTGCTCGCGCCCGTGATCAGCCACACCTTGTTCATGAGGGCCTCTTTTCGACTCTTGTCGGCTTTCCCACGAACCAGCGTGCTGCCGAAGCCGGTTGCCCGTCCAAGACCCAAGGTGATAACCGATGGCTATGACGACCGATGTGCACGTACGCGATCTGCGGTACTTCCTGGCCGTGGCCGAGGAGCTGCACTTCACGCGCGCGGCTGGGCGGCTGTACGTGTCGCAGCCCGCGCTGAGCAAGCAGATCCGGGCGCTGGAGCGGCAGTTGGGCGTGGACCTGTTCCGGCGGGAGGGGCGCGGTGTGCTGCTCACGGAGGCCGGGGAGGCGCTGCTGCCGCACGCCCGGCGGGTACTGGCGGCCTGGGCGGCGGCGGACGGTGCGATGGCGGCGGCCCGGGCGGCGGGGCGCGGGACGCTCGTGGTGGGCATGAGCACCAGCCCCGGCCGCGGCGGGCTGCTCCCGGCGATCCGTTCCCGCTTCACGGCCGCGCATCCGGAGGCGGTCGTACGGCTGCGGCAGATCGGTTGGCAGGACCCGACCGCGGGCCTGGCCGACGGCGGGACGGAGGTCGCGTTCGTCTGGCTGCCGCTGCCCGACGCGGAGCGCTACGCGTGGACCGTGGTGGCCGAGGAGCCCCGCCTGGTCGCCCTCCCCGGCACCCACCCGCTCGCCGCCCGCGAGGAGGTCGACTTCGCCGACCTGGCCGACGAGCCCTTCCTCGCCCTGCCGCCGAGCGCGGGCCCCGTGCGTGACTTCTGGCTCGCCCGCGACGAACGGTCCGGCCGCCCGCCCCGAATCGGCGCGGAGATCGCCGGCACGGAGGAGACGTACGAGGCCCTCGTCGCAGGCCTGGGCGTCTGCCTCGTGGCCGCCGGCAACGCCCCGCTGATCACCCTGGGCGGGGTGGTCACCCGGCCGGTACGGGGTATCGGGCCGAGCAGGTACGCCCTGGCCTGGCGAAGGGAGGACGGGGAGCGGGCGCTGGTGCGGGGGTACACGCAGGCGTGCCGGGCGGTGACGGGCGCGGTGTGACTGTGCCCCGCGTCCGACCTGGATCGGCACCTGAGTCCACGGCACGCGGGCGGTCGGCAAGGGCGGGGCGTGAACCGAGCGGTGCGACGATGCCGTACGCGACACCCTGACGGCCTGCCGGATGCGGCCGGCCGAGTGCTCGAGTCGGGGCGGCTCATTCGGCCGCCGCGACCCTCTCGTCCGCCATGCCCAGACGGGCCTGTTCCTCCTCGACGATCCGCCGGGCGAGCTCGGTGTCCGAGACGTCGACCGCGTCCGGGGTGGCTTCGGCCAGGGCGCTGCGGCGGGCGTAGGCGTCGAACAGGCGGGTCTTGGCCTCCAGCATCCTCACCATGCGTTCGTCGACACCCCCGGTGGCGAGGAGGCGGTACACACGTACCGGCCTGACCTGGCCCATGCGGTGCGCCCGGGCCACCGCCTGGTGTTCGACGGTCGGCTTGATCTGCGGTTCGCAGAGGACGACGACGGACGCGGCCTGCATGTTGAGGCCGATGCCCGCCGCCTGGATCTGCGCCAGGAGCACCGCGGGGCCCGGAGCACCGGCGAAGTCGTCGACGAGCTGCTGCCGTCGCCCGGCCGGGACGCCTCCGGTGAGCGGCCCGAACACGGCGGTGCCCGCGGTGAGTTCCGCGCTCAGTGCTTCGCTCACCACGCGCAGTACGTCCTTGAAATAGGAGAAGACCACCGTCTTCTGCCCGTTCTCGCCGGCCTCCTGGACGATCTCCCGCAGCCGGTTCAGCTTGGCCGACTTCTCGGGGCGCAGGTAGGCGGCCCGGCGCATCGCCATGAAGTTGCCCGCGCGCACGGCGTCCCGGTACGCCTCCTCGTCCGACGCGCTCAGCTCCTCCCACTCGTCGGTCTGCTGGAGGCTCGGGAGTTCCGTCAGCACGTCGTCCTGGTTGCGCCGCAGGTAGACCGGGGCGACGGCCTTGCGGAAGGTGACCGACCCGGCCAGCGCGTCCCGTTCGCCGAGGGAGTCCGCGACGTCGCCGTCGAGCATCCGGACCAGGTTGCGGAACTCCACGACCCGGTTCTCCATCGGGGTCCCGGTCATGAACAGGGTGCGCCCGCAGCGCTCCGCCCACCCGGCGACCGCCTGGGACCGCTTGGCCTTCGGGTTCTTCACGGAGTGCGCCTCGTCGACCACGAGCAGTCCGACCTCGCCGCCGCCCGGCGTGGGAAAACCGCGCAGCGCGTCGAACGTGGTCACCCCGACCCCGCCCCGGCCCTTCCAGTCGGCGAACGCGAGGTGCCGGTCGGGACCGTGGAGCACCATGACCCGCAGGGCGCTGCGGGCCTCGATCTCCCGGGTCCAGTTCACCAGGACGCTCGCCGGGCAGACGACGATGAAGTGGCTCTCGCCCCCGGCGGCCAGGTGTGCGAGCACGGCGATCGCCTGGATGGTCTTGCCGAGTCCCATCTCGTCGCCGAGTATCACCTTGCGCTGCGCGAGCGCGAACCGTGCGCCGAACGCCTGGTAGCCGCGCAGCGAGACCCGCCGGTGCGTGTCGTCGAGGTGCTGGGTCCGTACTCGTTCGGCGATCTCGTCGGGCAGGAAGCCCTCGGCGGCGGCCGCGTCCGGCAGCCGCCCGGAGATCTCGGCGAGCAGGCTGTAGTACTCGGCGGAACGGAGCTCGAAGTCCACCCAGGCCGCGAGGTCGGACGAGGGCGCCCGGAGCAGGTCCACCGAAGCCTGGGCGAGCAGCCCGGGCAGGTCCGTCTGCTCGGCCTCGTCCACCAGGGACCGGACCTCGGTGACCGCCGCCGACACGCGGGCCTTCTTCTCCTGGCCCGCCAGCAGCATCCGGATCCGTCCGGCGGCGGGCCTGGCGTCGGCGAGTGCAGGGCCGAGCCGTTTCGACAGGTCGGCGGCCCGGTCGACCGCACGCCGAGCGTCCGGCCCGGCCTCCACCAGTACATGCAGGGCCATGACGAGCGCGGTGGTGCGCGGTTCCGGCCGGTCCACGTCGATGTGGACGGCCACGGTCTCGTGCGCAGCCTCGGAGAGCCGGTGGGCGGCGGCGAGCATCTGGTCGGCGGTGCGCTGCCCGACCCCGGGAATCTGCCGCAGCCGGTAGGGCCCCGCCTCCAGCACACTTCCCACCGTGCGCAGCCCGCTCTTCTCGACACTCCCCAGCCGCAGGCGCCCTTCGGTGACGTCCTGCAGCCGGGCGGCGGGGATGGCGTCCAGCTCCCGCTTCACGGCCGCGTCGTTGATCGGCTTCAGCGCGGCCCGCGCCGCCTCGACCGCCCTGCCGTGGTCGGCGACCACCGCCTGGGCCGCCTCGTACAGTCGCGTTCCCCTCGCCACCGCGTCCCGCTCACCACGCCCCACGCTCCCCGCCCCTTCCTCACCCTCCCCGCATCCTGCCACCGCCCGGACGACCTCTGCCCGGAGACGGCGACGCGGATGGGGCCGAGCGTGGCGGCGCGGCGGGGAGGGGCCCTGTCGTGGTGGGGAGCACGGCGGAACCGGCCACGCCCGTTGCAGCATCCCCTGGAAGGCACCATCGGCATCCATCAGGTACGGCATCTCGTCGATGACCAGCACGGAAAGCCGCCAGGGGCCCGACCCCCGAAGAGTCAGGCCCCTCTGATCCACATACGTGCCAGGATCGGTGACGTGGTGATGTCTCACCCGCTAGACGTTGAAGCGGAACTCCACCACATCCCCGTCCTGCATCACGTACTCCTTGCCCTCCATGCGCGCCTTGCCCTTCGCCCGGGCCTCCGCCACCGAGCCGGTTTCCACCAGGTCGTCGAAGGAGATGACCTCCGCCTTGATGAAGCCCTTCTGGAAGTCGGTGTGGATGACACCGGCGGCCTCGGGGGCGGTGGCGCCCTTCTTGATGGTCCAGGCGCGGGATTCCTTGGGGCCGGCCGTCAGGTAGGTCTGGAGGCCGAGGGTGTCGAAGCCGACGCGGGCGAGGGTGGCCATGCCGGGCTCCTCGACACCGACCGACGACAGAAGCTCCATCGCTTCCTCCTCGTCGAGCTCGGCGAGGTCCGCCTCCAGCTTGGCGTTGAGGAAGATCGCCTCGGCGGGGGCGACCAGGGCGCGCTGCTCGGCCTTGAAGTCCTCGTCGACCAGTTCGTCCTCGTCGACGTTGAAGACGTAGAGGAAGGGCTTGGTGGTGAGGAGGTGCAGGTCGTGGAGGAGTTCCTCGTTGCCGGAGCCCTGGACGATGCCCGCGGAGAACAGGGTGTCGCCCTTCTCCAGGATCTCCTTCGCCCCTTCGACCGCGGCGACCTTCGGACCGATGTCCTTCTTGATGCGCGACTCCCGCTGAAGGCGCGGCAGGACCTTCTCGATCGTCTGGAGGTCCGCGAGGATCAGCTCGGTGTTGATCGTCTCGATGTCGTCCTTCGGCGAGACCTTGCCGTCGACATGCACGACGTTCTCGTCCTGGAAGGCGCGGATGACCTGGCAGATCGCGTCCGACTCGCGGATGTTCGCGAGGAACTTGTTACCCAGGCCCTCGCCCTCCGAGGCGCCCTTCACGATGCCCGCGATGTCGACGAAGTCGACGGTCGCCGGGAGGATCTTCTGGGAGGAGAAGATCTCGGCCAGTTTCGTCAGGCGCGGGTCCGGGACGCCCACCACGCCGACGTTCGGCTCGATCGTGGCGAACGGGTAGTTGGCCGCCAGCACGTCGTTCTTGGTCAGGGCGTTGAACAGGGTCGACTTGCCGACATTCGGCAGACCGACGATTCCGATCGTGAGCGACACGTTGCGACTTCCCGTAGTGAGAGGGCCAGGGGGCCGGTACCCGTCCTGGGCGGGCCAGGGGCCGGCAGACCGGCCGATCCCCCAGTTTACGGGCTGCCCGGCCCCGCTCCGGCGGACCTCTCGAACGCATGGCCAAGGTCTTTCCCACGGCGTGTCTGAGAGCCGATTGCGCACATAAACAGACCTAAGTTGGTCCAGTGGAGCAACACAGGACACGCCCCCCGCACAACGGAACACGACGTGGAGCACCGGGAGTACCGGCAGCGCCGCTGCCTGCGCAGGCCCGCGGTGAGCGCCGGCCGCCGGCGGCCCGCCGCCCCGCGCCTCCCGTGGTCCGGACGCTGCGGAGACTGCCCGATCCCCGGCTCACCGGACTCGGCGGCGGGCTGTTCTGCACGACGGTGATGTTCGCGCTCGGCTGTCTGGTCTCGCTGCTGCTCGGACCCTCGCTCACGGTGTACGGCGTGCTGTTCCTGCCCGTCTGCGTGCTGACGGCGGTCTGGATCCGCCGGGCCGACCTGCTGACCGCGCCTATCGTCGTCCCGATCGCCTTCGCCGTCGGCCTGCTCCCCGTCGCGGACACCGGCGACGGCATGTCGGGGCACCTGATGGGCCTGTTCACCGCCCTCGCCACCCAGGCGGGCTGGCTCTACGCCGGCACCCTGGCCACCGGCCTCATCGTGCTGGTCCGCCGGGTCCGCCGGGTCCATCTGGTACGACGCCGCACCCGCTGACGCCGACCACCACACCGGGAGCCGGGAGCCGGGCACGTCGGGCCCACCCGGCGCCCGGTACCCGCGCCCCGCTCCCTCGCAGACCCCTACTCCTGCACCGCCCGCATCGCCGCTCCCACGATCCCCGCGTTGTTCTGCAACTGCGCCGGGACGATCTCGGCCTTGATGCCCTCGATGTGGGGCAGGAACTTCTCGGACTTACGGCTGACGCCGCCGCCGATGATGAACAGCTCGGGCGAGAACAGCATCTCCACGTGGGCGAGGTACTTCTGGACGCGGCGGGCCCAGTGCTCCCACGTGAGCTCCTCGTCCTCCCTGGCCTTGCTGGAGGCCCGCTTCTCGGCGTCGTGGCCGTGGAGTTCGAGGTGACCCAGCTCGGTGTTGGGGACCAGGACGCCGTCGACGAAGACCGCGCTGCCGATGCCGGTGCCGAGGGTGAGCAGGATGACGGTGCCCTTGCGGTCCTTGCCCGCGCCGAAGTTCATCTCGGCGACGCCCGCCGCGTCCGCGTCGTTGACCACGGTGACGGGGAGGCCCCCGAGCCGCTCGCTGAACAGCGTGCGCGCGTCGGTGTCGATCCAGCTCTTGTCGACGTTGGCCGCCGTGCGGATGTGCGATCCGCCGGTGACCACGCCCGGGAAGGTCAGCCCGACCGGACCCGTCCACCCGAAGTGGTCCACGACCTGCTTGACCCCGTCGGCGACGCTGTCGGGTGTCGCCGGGTGCGGGGTGAGCACCTTGTGGCGCTCCAGGGCCAGGTCGCCCTTGTCCAGGTCCACAGGGGCGCCCTTGATCCCGGATCCGCCGATGTCCAAGCCGAAGATCTGCATGGCCCTACGTTACGACGAAGGACTGACAGTCACTCCCCCGAGGTACCCGAGGCACCCGCGGCACCCGCGGTATCCGAGGTTCCCGGGGCGACAGAGGCGCCGGAGACCCCCTTACGCTGCGCGACCAGCGCCGCCGCCTCCTCGCGCAGGTCGCGGCGCAGCTCCTTCGGCAGCGAGAAGGTGATGGACTCCTCAGCCGCCTTCACGAGTTCCACGTCGCCGTAGCCGCGCTGCGACAGCCACTCCAGGACCTCCTCGACCAGCACCTCCGGTACCGACGCGCCCGAGGTCACACCGACCGTGGTCACGCCCTCAAGCCAGGCCTCGTCGATCTCGGCGGCGAAGTCCACGAGGTGTGCCTCGCGGGAGCCGGCCAGCTTGGCGACCTCGACGAGCCGCACGGAGTTGGAGGAGTTGCGCGAGCCCACCACGATGACCAGCTCGGCCTCGGCGCCCATCTGCTTCACCGCGAGCTGACGGTTCTGCGTGGCGTAGCAGATGTCGTCGCTGGGCGGGGAGATGAGCTGCGGGAACTTCTCCTTGAGGGCGTCGACGGTCTCCATCGTCTCGTCCACGCTCAACGTCGTCTGGGACAGCCACACGATCCTCGACGGGTCGCGCACCTCGACCTTGGCGACGTCGGCCGGGCCGTCGACGATGGTGATGTGGTCGGGGGCCTCGCCGGAGGTGCCGATGACCTCCTCGTGGCCCTCGTGCCCGATCAGGAGGATGTCGTAGTCCTCGTTGGCGAAGCGGACGGCTTCCTTGTGGACCTTGGTGACCAGCGGGCAGGTCGCGTCGATGGTGGCGAGCCTGCCCCGCGCGGCCTCCTCGTGCACGACGGGGGCGACGCCGTGCGCGGAGAACATGACGATGTTCCCCTCGGGGACCTCCTCCGTCCGCTCGACGAAGATGGCGCCCTTCTTCTCCAGGGTCTGGACGACGTACTTGTTGTGGACGATCTCGTGTCGGACGTACACCGGAGCGCCGTACTGCTCCAGGGCTTTCTCGACGGCGATCACTGCGCGGTCCACGCCCGCGCAGTAGCCCCGGGGGGCGGCGAGCAGGACACGGCGGCCGGACGAAGCAGTCATGCGTCCCATCGTAAGGCCGCGTTCGGCCGGTCAAAGATCGCGTGCGCATGACCTTCCCGGGAAGACTGACCAGGACATGTGAGGGGCGGGGCGGGCGAGGCACAGGTGGAGGCACGATGTCCGGTACCGGCACGGCGGACCCTGCGGCCGTGGAGGAACACGGCGGCCTGCGGCGCAGCCTCGGCTTCCGGGACCTCGTCGTCTACGGACTGCTGTTCATCGCCCCCATGGCCCCCGTCGGTGTCTACGGCACCCTGGACGCGAAGTCGCACGGGGCGGTCGCCCTCGTCTATGTGTTCGCCACCGTGGCGATGGCGTTCACCGCGTTCAGTTACGCGCAGATGGTGCGGGTCGTCCCCCAGGCGGGGTCGGTGTTCGCGTACGCGCGCGCGGGGCTCGGCAAGGAGGCCGGGTTCGTCGCGGGCTGGATGGCGATGCTGGACTATCTGCTGATCCCGGCCGTGGCGTACCTGTTCTCCGGTATCGCGATGAACTCCCTGGTCCCCGAGGTCTCCCGCTGGGTGTGGACGGCTCTGGCGGTCGTCGTCACGACCCTGCTCAACCTGTGGGGCGTCCGGGCCGCGGCCCGGGTGGGCTTCCTGGTGCTGGCGCTGGAGATCGTGGTCCTGCTGGTCTTCACGGTGTCCGCGATCGTGGTCCTGGCGCGTGACGGCGCGGAGCGCGGCTGGCTGTCGCCGCTGTCCGGGGACGGCTCCCAGGGCCCGTTCGCGCTGTCGGCGGTGATCGGCGCGGTGTCGGTGGCCGTCCTGTCGTACCTGGGCTTCGACGCGATCGCCTCGTTCGCGGAGGAGGTCACGGGCGGTTCGGAGAAGGTCGCCCGCGCGGTGCTGTTCTGTCTGGCGCTCGCGGGTGTGCTGTTCGTCGCGCAGGCCTACCTGGTGGCCCTGTTGGACCCGACGACCTCGGCCCAGTTCGCGGCGGACCCGGGCAGGCAGGGATCCGCCTTCTACGACGCCGTGGACTCCTCGGTCGGCACCTGGCTGCACGATCTGGTGGCCGTCAGCAAGGCGATCGGCGCGGCCTTCGCGGCACTGGCGGGCCAGGCGGCGGCCGGGCGGCTGCTGTTCGCGATGGGCCGCGACCGGCGCCTGCCGCGCGCGCTGGCGAGGACGGACTCGGGCGTGCCGCGCGTGGCGCTGCTGTGCGCGGCCGTGATCACCCTGGTCGCGGCGGTGTGGGCGGCCCGCCGTGACGACGGCATGGACCACCTGGTGTCCGTGGTCGACATCGGCGCCCTGACGGCCTTCACGCTGCTGCACGCGAGTGTGGTCGGCTGGTTCGCGGTCCAGAAGCGCGGCGGGCCGGTGGTCGGGTGGCGGCATGTGCTGGTGCCGTCGGTCGGGGCGGCGATCACGGTGGCGGTGATCGTGGAGGCGTCGGGGGCGGCTCAGGTGGTGGGCGCGGTGTGGCTGGTGGCCGGACTCGGGGTGCTGTTCGCCCAGCGCGACCGTCAGGGCCTGTCCGGTGGATCGGGCGGCCTGTAGGCGACTGCGCGCTGCCCTCCCTGCCGTGCCCGGCAGCGTGGAGCGGGGGGCGGCCGTCAGAAGCCCGACTCCGGAAAGCGCCCCTCCCGCACGAACGAAACCGAACGCGTCCACCACGCCGGCCTGGCCCGCCGGACAGGCACCTCCAGCAGACGGGCCGAATGCCCGCACCGGCGAAACCGAGCGCGTCCCGGACCCACGACGTCGGCGTGGTCGCCGGACGCCGGCTCCCGCAGACGGGCTCCTTCCCGCAGACAGGGCTGCCCCTCCCGCACGTATGAATGTCGAGTGCGTCCCGGACCCCGCGACATGGGCATGATCCGCCGCACAGGCCCTGGTTCCCCTGCGGTGACGGTGCGTTGTCGTAGCCGGACGTTACGCTCGCGGCATGGCTGTGAACTCGACTCCCGAAGCGCCCCTGCCCGTCGGCGAGGTGTCGCGGCTCATCGGCGGCTGGATCGACCGCCTCGGCGCCGTGTGGGTCGAGGGGCAGATCACCCAGCTCTCCCGGCGCCCGGGTGCCGGTGTCGTGTTCCTCACGCTGCGCGACCCGTCGTACGACATCTCGGTGAGCGTGACCTGCTTCCGCCAGGTCTTCGACGACGTCGCCGATGTCGTCAGCGAGGGCGCCCGGGTCGTCGTACTCGCGAAGCCGGAGTGGTACGCGCCGCGGGGGCAGCTCTCGCTGCGGGCCACCGAGATAAAGCCCGTTGGCGTCGGTGAGCTGCTCGCCCGGCTGGAGCAGCTGAAGAAGTCCCTCGCCGCGGAGGGGCTGTTCGCGCCGGAGCGCAAGAAGCCGCTGCCGTTCCTGCCGCAGTTGATCGGGCTGGTCTGCGGTCGCGCCTCGGCGGCCGAGCGGGACGTCCTGGAGAACGCCAGGCACCGCTGGCCTGCCGTCCGCTTCGAGGTGCGCAACGTCCCGGTGCAGGGGGTGCACGCCGTCCCGCAGGTCGTGCAGGCGGTCAAGGAGCTCGACGCGCTGGACGACGTGGACGTGATCATCGTGGCGCGCGGCGGGGGCAGCGTGGAGGATCTGCTGCCGTTCTCCGACGAGCAGCTGGTGCGGGCGGTCGCGTCCTGCCGTACCCCGGTCGTCTCCGCGATCGGGCACGAGCCGGACACCCCGCTGCTCGACTACGTCGCCGACGTGCGGGCGTCCACACCGACGGACGCCGCCAAGAAGGTCGTACCGGATGTCGGGGAGGAGTACGAGCGCGTGCAGGCGCTGCGGGATCGTGCGCGGCGCTGTGTGGAGGCGCTTCTGCAGCGGGAGGAGCGTGGCCTGGCGCACGCGCTCGCGCGGCCGTCGATACAGGATCCGCACCGGATGATCGACGAGCGCGCGGACCACGTGGCCTCCCTCACCGACCGCGGCCGCCGCACCCTGGGCCATCTGCTCGACCGCGCCGACTCCGAGCTGACGCACACGCACGCACGCGTGGTGGCCCTCTCCCCCGCCGCGACGCTCCAGCGCGGGTACGCGGTGCTGCAGAAGGCCGACGGGCATGTGGTGCGGGCGCCGGACGAGGTGACCGGGGAGGAGACCCTGCGGGCGCGGGTGGCCGAGGGTGAGTTCACTGTCCGAGTCGATGCATAGGGTGGGCGGATGACCAGCAAGGTGGCGGAAGAGACGCTCGGGTACGAGCAGGCGCGGGACGAGCTGATCGAGGTCGTACGGCGGCTGGAGGCGGGCGGTACGACGCTGGAGGAGTCCCTGGCGCTCTGGGAGCGGGGCGAGGAGCTGGCGAAGGTGTGCCGGCGCTGGCTGGACGGGGCGCGGGAGCGGCTGGACGCGGCGCTCGCCGAGGAAGTGGCGGCCGACGAGGGCGACTCCGAGTAGCGACCGCACGTCGCGGTACCGGGAGCGGTACCGGGATATGGGCCGGGGCGTCTGCCGGGTGATCTGTGAAGCGGATCACCACACCCCGTTTTTTGTTGAAGGTTGAACTTAGTTCGCGTACCTTCGGAGACGTCAACCGGTCCACGGTCCGTTTCTGGGGCCGACGCACTCTCCGAGAAGGTTCCCGCATGTCTCTCGTTCTTGACCCCGCCGCCCAGGACCTGCTGTTCCGCGAGGCCCGCACCGCGAACACCTTCACCGACGAGCCGGTGACCGACGAGCAGGTCCAGGCGATCTACGACCTGGTCAAGTACGGCCCGACGGCCTTCAACCAGAGCCCGCTGCGCATCACCCTGGTCCGTTCCGCCGAGGCCCGCGAGCGCCTGGTCAAGCACATGGCCGAGGGCAACCAGCCGAAGACCTCCACCGCCCCGCTGGTCGCGATCCTCTCCGCGGACAACGAGTTCCACGAGGAACTGCCGGAGCTCTTCCCGCACTTCCCGCAGGCCAAGGACCTCTTCTTCGCCGAGCGCCCCGCCCGCGAGGGTGCCGCCGGGCTGAACGCCGCCCTCCAGGCCGCGTACTTCATCATCGGCGTCCGCGCCGCGGGCCTCGCCGCCGGCCCGATGACCGGTCTCGACTTCGCCGGCGTCCAGAAGGAGTTCCTGGACGGCGACCACACCCCGCTGATGGTCGTCAACATCGGCAAGCCGGGCGAGGACGCCTGGTTCCCGCGCTCCCCGCGTCTGTCGTACGACGAGGTCGTCACCACCGTGTGAGACGGCGTGAGAAACGATGAGGGCCCGGCTGCCAGGCAGCCGGGCCCTCATCGTTTCTCACGCCGTCGGTTTCACACGTCGTCGTCTCACGCCGCCCTGAGCGACTTCGCCATCTCGGCCAGCTGGGCGAACGATCCCGTACCCGCGACCACCGTCGTCGCCCCGTCGGCGCTGTGCACGAGGGCGTCGTAGCGGCCACCCGTGTACCGCGTCCAGGTGCGGCCCGCGATCTCCTGGGTCCGCTTCGTCGCCTCGCCGCCCTGGCTGGCCTCGTCGGCGAACGTCGACAGCTTCTGAGTCGACTGCTCGATCTGCACGTACTCACCGCCAGGGGCCTGGAAGCCCAGGTGCCAGGCGTCGAACTCATCGGCCCGGAAGCGCACCGAGGTCGCCTTCCAGTCGGCCGACAGGCCTTCGGGCGCGGCCACCGGGTAGGAGGCCGCGCGGCGGGCCGTGAGCAACTCGACGCGGTAGTCGACCTTCTGGACGTCCGGAGCGGAGTCGTCGTGCGGGATGAACACGTAGATGACCGCCGCCGCGATCCCGATCAGGCCCAGGGACAGAATCATGTCCCGGACCGTTTTCTGCTTGCCGTTCGAACCTGCCACGCCCCCTATCGTCGCAGGTGCCCGGTCCGCTCATCCGTGGGGGCCCCTGCTCATTTTGTCGGACTGACGATAGAGTCGACGGTCGAACCCTCATCCGGCCGTCGTCGTATCAGAAAGGTGCGCTCCGATGACCGAGCATCATCATCTGCCGTCCGAACTCGAGGTCCCCTCCGAGGCCCCCGACCGCAACCTCGCCCTGGAACTGGTCCGGGTGACCGAAGCCGCCGCGATGGCCGCGGGCCGCTGGGTCGGCCGGGGCGACAAGAACGGCGCCGACGGCGCCGCGGTGCGCGCCATGCGGTCCCTCGTCTCCACCGTGTCGATGAACGGCGTGGTCGTCATCGGCGAGGGTGAGAAGGACGAGGCCCCGATGCTCTTCAACGGGGAGCGCGTGGGCGACGGGACCGGGCCCGAGTGCGACATCGCCGTCGACCCGATCGACGGGACGACGCTGAACGCCAAGGGCATGCCGAACGCGATCGCGGTCCTGGCCGCGGCCGACCGGGGGTCGATGTTCGACCCGTCCGCCGTCTTCTACATGGACAAACTGGTCACGGGCCCGGAGGCCGCGGACTTCGTCGACATCGACGCACCGGTCGCCGTGAACATCCGACGGGTCGCCAAGGCCAAGCGGGTCACTCCGGAGGACGTGACCGTGGTCGTCCTCGACCGGCCCCGGCACGAAGGGATCATCAAGGAGATCCGGGAGGCCGGCGCGCGGATCAAGCTGATCTCCGACGGTGACGTGGCGGGATCGATCTACGCGCTGCGCGAAGGCACCGGCGTGGACCTGCTGCTGGGCATCGGCGGCACCCCCGAGGGCATCATCTCGGCCTGCGCCGTGAAGTGCCTCGGCGGGACGATCCAGGGCAAGCTGTGGCCCAAGGACGACGAGGAGCGGGCGCGGGCGATCGACGCCGGGCACGATCTGGACCGGGTCCTCACCACCGACGACCTGGTGTCCGGGGAGAACGTGTTCTTCGTGGCCACCGGGATCACCGACGGTGAGCTGCTCCGGGGCGTGCGGTACCGCGCGGAGACGGCGACGACCGACTCGATCGTGATGCGGTCGAAGTCGGGGACGGTCCGGCGGATCGACTCCGAGCACCGGCTCAGCAAGCTGCGTGCCTACAGTGCGATCGACTTCGATCGCGCCAAATAGCCGGTGTGTGCGGGGCTCGGTGCGTTTCGCTGAGCCCCGTTCAAAAGGCGCCCCCGGTGCGGTGGGGGCGCCTTTCGCTGTTCGTTCAGCCTGCCTGGGCTATGCGGGCCGCCCTTGAGGCGTTCTTCAGCTCCATCTCGCGGCGGCGCCTGCGGGCCAGGACGACTCGGCGTTCCGCCGCCGTGAGGCCGCCCCAGACGCCGTAGGGCTCCGGTTGCAGCAGGGCGTGTTCGCGGCACTCCACCATCACCGGACAGCGGGCGCAGACCCGCTTCGCGGCCTCCTCGCGGGAGAGCCTGGCTGCGGTGGGTTCCTTGGACGGGGCGAAGAACAGGCCGGCCTCGTCGCGCCGGCACACCGCCTCGGTGTGCCATGGAGCGTCTTGGTCCCTGTCCCGCACCGGCACCCGCTGGGCCGGAACGGCAGCGACCTGCAGGGACGAATGCGGCGGTTGCAGCACGGTCTACTCCTGACGACGGCTTCGCGAGCGAGAGACGATGCAGCAAGCCCTACCCGCTGTGCGCGCGCCTATGCACTGAGTCCCGAACCGCTGGATCCCGCATGGTCGCGCGCGCCGCCGGGAGCCGCCCGGGGGCGGATCCGCGAGTTCCGGGAACGCCCGGATTCACGACCGTCAACGATCCAGGTGTTTGCGCAAACTCCTGTCGAGCTTGTGGCCGACCGCGCGATGCACCCGGTCGAGGATGTCCGCGACGAGCTTGCCGCGCTTGGGCCGCCCCTCGATGCTGCCGAGGACCGCCCAGCCGTCGATGTACACCACGGGCGCGTCGGGCTCGGCCGAGTCCAGGGTGTCCACCTCGAAGGCGCCGAGTATGCCGCCGCCCGTGCCGCGCAGCGAGACGTTCTCCGGGACGCGCACCTCGACGCTGCCGAAGAGCGCGAACGCCTTGATCACGACCTGGCGGTACTCGAAGATCGCCTCGCTGAGATCGATCTCGACGCTGCCGAAGAGCGCGTAGGCGTGGATGCGGCGGCCCGCGCGCCGGCGGCCCTTGCGGACGGCGGCGCTGAAGACCGCCACCACGTTGTCGTCGGGGTCGTGGGGGATCGCGTCGGTCGGCCGGTTGGGGGCCGGGGTCCAGACCGGGGCCGCACGGCGCTCATGGGCCGCGGGCAGGTCCCGGATGAAGACCTCCAGCTCGCCCGCCGTCTTGGCGCTCAGCACCCCCTCGACCCGCTCGGCGTGCTCGTCCGCGGTGAGGCGGCCCTCGGCCAGGGCCTCGCGCAGGATGTCGGCGACACGGTCGCGGTCGGCGTCCGAGGCGCGCAGGTCGGCCGGTGCGAGCGCGGGGCCCGCGTGCTTCTGCAGATCGGGCTTCTGAAGGTCCACGGCAGCAGCGTACCCAAACGCGATAGATCGCGACTAGCCCTGTGGACAACTGTCGGGACAACAGCCAGGACACCTCCGGCACCTCCAGGGCGACCAACTGAGCCTTACCTCACAAGCTGCCGTCCTTGGACAGGTTCTAGGCTGGTGAGGCCCGCCGACGGAGGCGGGTGGCCGTCCGCAGAGTGAGGAATGGGCTGAGATGCCTGAGTTCGCGTACACCGATCTGCTCCCCATGGGAGAGGACACCACCCCCTATCGGCTGGTGACCTCCGAGGGTGTCTCCACCTTCGAGGCCGACGGGCGGACCTTCCTCAAGGTGGAGCCGCAGGCGCTGCGCGAGCTCGCCGCGCAGGCCATCCACGACATCCAGCACTATCTGCGGCCCGCGCACCTCGCCCAGCTGCGCCGGATCATCGACGACCCCGAGGCGTCCGGCAACGACAAGTTCGTGGCGCTGGACCTGCTGAAGAACGCCAACATCGCCGCGGCGGGTGTCCTGCCGATGTGCCAGGACACCGGTACGGCGATCGTCATGGGCAAGCGCGGCCAGAACGTGCTGACGTCCGGCGGCGACGAGGAGGCCCTCTCCCAGGGCATCTACGACGCCTACCTGAACCTCAACCTGCGCTACTCGCAGATGGCCCCGCTGACCATGTGGGACGAGAAGAACACCGGCTCCAACCTCCCCGCCCAGATCGAGCTGTACGCCACCGACGGCGGCGCGTACAAGTTCCTGTTCATGGCGAAGGGCGGCGGCTCGGCCAACAAGTCCTTCCTGTACCAGGAGACGAAGGCCGTCCTCAACGAGGCCTCCATGATGAAGTTCCTGGAGGAGAAGATCCGTTCGCTCGGTACGGCCGCCTGCCCGCCGTACCACCTGGCGATCGTCGTCGGCGGCACCTCCGCCGAGTACGCGCTGAAGACCGCCAAGTACGCCTCCGCGCACTACCTGGACGAGATCCCGGCGGAGGGCTCGGAGCTCGGGCACGGCTTCCGGGACAAGGAGCTTGAGCAGAAGGTCTTCGAGCTGACGCAGAGGATCGGGATCGGCGCGCAGTTCGGCGGCAAGTACTTCTGCCACGACGTGCGGGTCGTACGGCTGCCCCGGCACGGTGCGTCCTGCCCGGTCGCCATCGCCGTCTCCTGCTCCGCCGACCGCCAGGCCGTCGCGAAGATCACCGCGGAGGGCGTCTTCCTGGAGCAGCTGGAGACGGACCCGGCGCGGTTCCTGCCGGAGACGACCGACGAGCACCTCGACGAGGCGTCGGACGTGGTCCGCATCGACCTGAACCAGCCGATGGACGACATCCTCGCGGAGCTGACCAAGCACCCGGTGAAGACGCGGCTCTCGCTCACCGGCCCGCTGGTCGTGGCCCGTGACATCGCGCACGCCAAGATCAAGGAGCGCCTCGACGCGGGCGAGGAGATGCCGCAGTACCTCAAGGACCATCCGGTGTACTACGCGGGCCCCGCGAAGACCCCCGAGGGCTACGCGTCGGGTTCGTTCGGTCCGACGACCGCCGGGCGCATGGACTCCTACGTCGAGCAGTTCCAGGCGGCGGGCGGCTCCAAGGTGATGCTGGCCAAGGGCAACCGCAGCAAGCAGGTCACCGACGCGTGCGACAGCCATGGCGGCTTCTACCTCGGTTCCATCGGCGGCCCCGCCGCCCGGCTCGCCCAGGACTGCATCAAGAAGGTCGAGGTCGTCGAGTACGAGGAGCTCGGCATGGAGGCCGTCTGGAAGATCGAGGTCGAGGACTTCCCCGCCTTCGTGGTCGTCGACGACAAGGGCAACGACTTCTTCCAGGATCCCGCCCCTGCGCCGACGTTCACGACGATCCCCGTGCGGGGGCCCGGGCTGGCGTAGGGCGTGCGGGGCGGCGGGGGCGGGCTTCTTTCGCCCCCGCCGCCCTACCCGTCCCATCCCCAGGGGCGCTGCCCCTTCGACCCCGCGGGGGGGGGGGGGGGGGGGGGGGGGGGGGGGGGGGGGGGGGGGGGGGGGGGGGGGGGGGGGGGGGGGGGGGGGGGGGGGGGGGGGGGGGGGG
>NZ_JBVIHJ010000045.1:0-24175 GCF_055570355.1 Streptomyces sp. NPDC031225
GTTCGTCCGAGACGACCCACGGCCGCGACTCCCTTTTCCCCACGGCAAGACCAACGAGGAACCACGCCGACAGTCACATGATCAACAACTTCTGTCAGGACCTCTAAGAGGGAATCTCCGACTGAAACCTTGACGATCTTAGAGAGACACCGCAGCCACATGACCCATCAACTGTCCTGCACAGCAACCACTTACCCAGCGACACACGGAAGACAGAGACACAACCATCGCCGCGCTAATGCGGTGGTCGCATGGGGGGAAACATGTAGCCGGCAGGACCCCCGCCCGGCCGTTGGCGTGGCCCAGAGATGACACCGCGCGGGCCGAGCAGGGGGCCCGCGCGATGTACCTGTCTGTGGACGTTTTGACCGCGCCACCGCGCGGTACGACCTGATCGACGTACGGACGGTGCTGCGGAGGCGCAGGGCGGGGCGGGTGAGGGTGGGACGACTGCGCGGCGCGGTCCTGGTGACGCTGACCGTCACCTCAGCCTTCGTGGCGACCCTGCTCGCCCTGTCCGTGAACGCCGGCCCTGCGCGGCACCGAGATCATCCGCGTTCCCCTCGCCGACGCCACGGCGCAGACCAAGCTGGTGGATCCGTCGCTGTATGACGAGTTCGAGGTGTTCTTCGGCTGAGCATCCGCGTCGTCAGCCGGCGTACAGTACGACCGCCACCGGGCAGCGGGCGTGGTGCAGTACGGCGTGAGTTACCGGCCCCAGTCGGCCCTCGGCCGCCCCCGGGCCGGTACGGCGGCCCACGACCAGCAGGCCCCCTACCCGAGACGCGTTCAGGAGCGCCTGCGCAGGGTGGAGCAGGACCACATCGGCGTGGACCGTCACCTCCGGATGCTTCTCCTGCCGCGTGCGCAGGGCATCGGACAGATGCAGGACCTCCTGGTCCTCCCAGGTGGCGCGGTCCTCCTCGGTCACGAACAGCGTCTGGGTGGAGAGGCGTGCACGAGACGCAGCGGAACGCCGTGCAGGGCAGCTTCCCGCGCCGCCCAGTCGGCTGCGGCCAGACTGTGTGCGGATCCGTCGATACCTGCCAGCACAGGGTGCCTCATCGCGTCCTCCTTCGCCCGCCGAGCAGCTCCGCAGGCGCGTCCCGCGACCCTTTTGCCCTTTCTTCCACTGTTCCACGGCGGGCTCCTGAGGTCCCGGCGAAAGGAGCCGTCCGCCAGGGCGCCACCGAGCAGGAGGCGGTCGAGGCGATCGTGGTCGGGATCCTGATGAACGGTGGGTCGGGAACGTGATCGTGTTGCGTGTGGTGGGTTCACAATCCAGCAGATCAGCACCCTGCTGGGCGGCCCGCCAGGCGGAGCTGACCGACGTGGAGCTGCCGGTGGTGCACGCCTGGCGGGCTGGTCGTCGGCAGCCACGGGCACGTTTCCAGGGTTGTTCATCGGCTCGGTCAGCCATCACCGTTTCCAGCACAGCTCCTGCCCGGCACTCGTTCACCCGCACCGCCGGCCGCCGACGTTGCTGCTCTCCTTCCAACTCCCGGGCGACACGATGGGCTTTGCCGCGCGGGATGGCGAAGCCAGCACCCGTGCGGCCGGACCGGTCCCTATGAGGGCCGTTCGACCTCAGTGAGGGCCCAACCGGCTCTGCCGAGCGATCGCGCCGCACCGCATGTTGGACAGTGAACCCGCGAGTCGGCCGTACGAACATCGTCGAGCTCGCCCTCGGGGGCGGCTGCAACGCGGTCGCCAGCACGCTGGGGGTGCTCGGGGCCGTGTCGCGGCGCTACGCGCACAAGATCCCTTTCATCGTGAAGCTCAACCACAACGAGCTGCTGACCTACCCGAACCACTACGACCAGATCATGTTCGGCCAGGTCGAACAGTGCTTCGACCTCGGCGCCGTCGGGATCGGCGCCACGGTCTAATTCGGCTCGGAGCAGTCGGACCGCCAGTTGCAGGAGGTCAGCGAGGTCTTCGCGCGGGCCCACGAACTGGGCATGTTCACGGTGCTGTGGTGCTATCTGCGCAACTCGGCGTTCAAGAAGGACGGCGTGGACTACTCGGCGTCGGCCGACCTCACCGGCCAGGCCAATCACCTCGGTGTGACCATCGAGGCCGACATCGTCAAGCAGAAGCAGGCGGAGAACAACGGCGGCTATCACGCGCTGGACTTCGGCATGACCGACCAGCTCCTGTACGACAGGCTCACCACGGACCACCCGATCGACCTCACCCGCTGGCAGGTGGCCAACTGCTACATGGGCCGCGTCGGGCTGATCAACAGCGGGGGTGCATCGTCCGGCCAGGGGGACCTCGCGCAGGCCGTCCGGACCGCAGTGATCAACAAGCGGGCCGGCGGCACCGGCCTCATCACCGGCCGCAAAGCCCTCCAACGGCCGACTGGCGAAGGCATCGCACTCCTCCACGCCGTCCAGGACGTCTACCTCGACGACAGCATCACCATCGCCTGACGGAGACACTAGGGAGTTTGAAGTGGGCGCTGAGCTGGTTTCCCCCCGCCGAAGGCCATTCACCTCCACCTCATCACACAGGGCCTACTTGCACGCAGGGTCTACTTGCCCGATTGCAGCGGCGCCCGGTGGGCGTGGTCGGGGTGATCTCCCCGAGGCGGGGCAGAGCGTCGGCCTGGTCGCGTGACATCGGTTTCGCGCGGCACCGAGCCTGACAGGGGGTACGGGGAACGGACTCGGCGATCTGATGTTCACCGCTGTCGCCCGCGCCCTGTTCCTGTGCATTCTGCCCGTCGTCGGCGGCGCCATATACGTTCGGCGAGACACTGTCGATCTCGGTCCCTGAGGGCCGCACACCCGCACGGGCGGGATCAGCCGGGTTCCTGGCCGAAGTCGGCTGCGGGCAGGACCAGGCGGAAGGTGCAGCCGCGGCCGGGGTCCGTGTCGAGTTCGAGGCGGCCGCCGTGGCCCTCGGCGATGGTCGCCGCGATGGCCAGGCCGAGGCCGCTGCCGCCGTGGATGCGGGAGCGGGCGGGATCAGCGCGGTAGAAGCGCTCGAAGACGAGCTTGGCGTCGACGGGTTCGAGGCCCGGCCCTTCGTCCGCCACCTCGATCACACTGATCGGCAGGCCCTGCGGCAGGGGCGGTGAAGCGGTGGTGCGTCCGGGCCGGTCCGTGCCGCCGGTTCCGGGACCCGCCTCGGTCGTGCCGACACGAACATGGACTCGGGTGCCCGGCGGAGTGTGGATGCGGGCGTTGGAAAGCAGGTTCTCCACGATCTGCTGCAACCGGTGCGGGTCGCCGACGGTCTCCGCAACGTCGAGTTCCTCGGCTCCGGTGGGATCGGCCGGGGTGTGCAGCGGGCCGAGGTCGACGGGGTGGGACTCGCTGTGGACGGCGGCGGCGCTGACGACGTCCGCCGCAAGGGACAACAGGTCAACCCGCTCTCTGCGGTAGGAAGGTTCTTTGTCCAGGGTTGCGAGCAACTGAAGGTCGTCGACGAGCAGACTCATGCGTTCCGCGTTCTGTGCGATGAACCGGTTGGCCTCGTTTCGTTCGAGGGCCGAACGCGGTTCCGGGCGGAGGGCAAGTTGGGCATAGCCCTGGATGGCGGTGAGCGGAGTGCGCAGCTCGTGCCCGGCGTCGGCAACGAACCGACGAAGGCGGGCCTCCGAGGCCTCCCGGGCCAGCAGAGCCTTCTGCAGGCGGTCGAGCATGGAGTTCAGGACCCGGCCGAGTCGTCCGATCTCCGTACCCGCATCGGTGTCGGGCAGCCGTAGATCGAGCCGGCCCGCGGTGATGTCCTGTGCCGTCCGTTCCATTCTGGTCAGGGGCAGCAGCCCCAGACGAACCACCCACCGGCCCAGAGCGATCAGGGCGACGATCGTGACGGCGAGCAGCACGGCGTTCAGCCACAGGAGCTTCGATGTGGCGCCGTCGACGGTGTCGAGCGGAAGCGTGACCACCGCGCTCATGCCGTCCGGACCAGGATTCAGCAGCACCCGCCAACGGCCGTCCCCACTGACGGCGGGCACGGTCTCGGGGTGCCCGTCCCGCAGCCCGAGGTCCTCCGCGTGATCGGCCAAGTGGGGTCCTGACTTGGTCTCGGAGCCCAGGGAGTCGTTCAGGCGGAGCCCGGAGGAGTCGTAGAAGTAGATGTGGAAGTCCGAAGGAAGCACGTCCGGGCGTTCTGCCGCGTCCGGGAGCCTGCCTTGAAGCGCGTCGTAATAGGCGGGCGCCGGTGGATGGAACTCGACGAGCTGCTCGTCGACGCGGTCCAGCAGCCAGGAGCGAAGCACCACGTAGCCGATCGCCTGGGAGGTCAGGACTGCCGCGGTGGCGAGCAGGGCGGCGCCGAGGATGAGGCGCCGTCTCACCGACTTGGGCGGCCGGGGCAGGAACCGGGTCACTGGTCCGGCGTCCCTGCGTGGTCGCGGGGAAGCCTGAGGCAGTAGCCGACGCCGCGCACGGTGTGGATCAGTGGCGGCTCGAAGCAGTCGATCTTCCTGCGCAGGTACCTGACGTACGTTTCGATGATCCGGGAGTCACCCGCGAAGTCGTAGCTCCAGACGTGGTCAAGGATCTGGAGCTTGCTCACCACCTGGCCCGCGTTCGACAGGAGGTAGGCCAGGAGCTTGAACTCCGTTGGCGACAGGGCGATGTACTGCCCTGCGCGGTGCACCTCGTGGGCTCCCTCGTCGAGTTCGAGGCCGGCGTAGCGCAGAACGCCGTGCGCCGACTGCCATTCGGCGGTCGGCGCCGTGCGACGCAGAATGGCCTCGATGCGCAGCAGCACCTCCTCGATATTGAAGGGTTTGGCAACGTAGTCGTCCCCGCCGGCACTGAGGCCGGTGATGCGATCGTCGGTGCCGGTGCGGGCGGTCAGGAACAGGATCGGACAGTCGTTGCCAGCCGCCCGCAGCCTGCGGGTCACCTCGAAGCCGTCCAGGTCGGGCAGCATCACGTCCAGCAGCACCAGATGCGGTTGAAGGCGTTCGACCTCCAGGAGGGCCGCCCGTCCGGTGTCGGTGCTGCTCACCTCGTATCCGGTCAGGCGAAGCGTTGCCTCCAGCAGGGTGCGAATGCTGGGCTCGTCCTCGACCACGAGGAGCCGATGTCGCGGCCGCGCGGCTGCGGGCTGCTCGGTCATGCGTCTCCTGGTCCGTTCTGCCGTGTCGCGACCGTCGTTCGGGCGTCGGTTACTTGCCGGCGCAGTCGTAGAGCACGTTGCCTCCCCCGAATCCCATCGCACCGCCGCCGTTGTTCTGTGACGACGTGCCGGAGGTGCCGCCGTATCCCGACGCCGGAACCTTGGTGCAGTGGTCGGCGATCCAGTCGGAGCGCTGCTTGGTGTATCCGCCGGACAGGCCCGGCGTGCCACCGCCGTTCGTGTCGGAGCCCAGGATGTAGCGTAGTTCGCCGCCCTTGGTCCATTTCTCCAACTGGGCCACCGACGGCGAGTTGTCGCTGTTGGTGAAGCCGCCCATGGCGATGACGGTTTCGTCGGTGCCCAGGATGAAGGCGCTGGCGTTGAGGGCGCCGCCCTCGACGGCGAGCTTGATGCGTGCGTCGGGTGCGTGCTCGACGGCGTACTGGATGATCTTGCGCTGCTCGGTGGTGAGTTCCCCATTACCGAAGCCGCCGCCCCCACCAGGGGCCCTTCCCGAGCCGGCACCCGGGAACGAGGGTGTGCCGCGGTCGTTCGAGCCCGCTTCCCCGGGTGCACCGGGCATACCGTTCGCTCCCCCTGTGGGCATGCCGGAAGGGACTCCGCCGGTCGGGGGCTCACCGGTCTGTCCCGAAGAGGCGTCACCGCCGGGGAGGCCCGGCATGTTCGACGGCATCCCGGACGGCATGCTGCCCGAGGGAGGCTCTCCACCGTTCGAACTCTGCCGGGAAATTCCACCGCCGAATCCGAGCGTCGGCGGACCGGCCGTCGGGTTGGAGCCACCCATACTGGTCGAGCCGGGTACGGTCACCGCCCAGGCTCCCGGCGCCAGCAGAACCGATGCGACCGCGGCGCAACCGGCAACCGTCCACAGTCGGCTACGGCGTCGTGACAGCACCAGCAGGACGACCGCGGCGCTTCCGACCAGCAGCACGGGCCACACCAGCCAGCCGTTCCAGTCGGGCTCACGGCGGACCAGCACCACGGCCCAGGCCACGCTCACCACGACCGCGGCCACGCCGACCAGAGGCGCCCAGCGCAGGCCGGCGCGGTGGACGCGGATGAGGGCAGCCATCAGTCCGCCGCACAGGGCGGCGATCGCCGGGGCGAGCTGAGTGGTGTAGTAGGGGTGGAAGATGCCCTTCTGGGTCGAGAACACGGCCCCGCAGACCACCAGCCAGGTTCCCCACAGCAGCCAGCCGGATGCCGGCAGTACGGCGGAGTCGGGCAGTCCGCCGCGTCGGCGCAGCACCACACCGACGACGGCGACGGCCAGGGCCAGCGCGCAGACCGGCAGCAGCCAGCTGATCTGACCGCCCACCTGTGCCTCGAACAGCCGGCCCAGGCCGGACTGACCGCCGAATCCCCCGGCGAATCCGCCCATCGTCTGGGATGCTCCGTCGCTGGAGCCGAAGACCCTCCCCAGCCCGTTGTAGCCGATCACGAGGTCCCAGGCCGAGCCGTCCTTGCTGCCTCCGATGTAGGGGCGGTCACCCGGCCACAGGGCGACCATGGCGACCCACCACAGAGAGGACGCCGCCAGGATGGCTCCCGCGCCCAGCAGACGCCGCACTCGCGGTATCCAGGGGCCGCTTCCTCCCACGAGCCAGGCGAGGGCGAACGCGGGGATGACCATCCAGGCGGCGAGCATTTTGGTGAGGAATCCGCACCCGATCAGAAAGCCGCTCGCGCACAGCCACCAGGTCGCGGCCCGGCCCGCGGCCTGCAGGGCACGGGTGAGCGCGTACGCCGCCGACACCAGCAGCAGGACCAGCAGTGTGTCCGGGTTGTTGTCCCGGTTGATGGCCACGGTGATGGGGGTCAGGGTGAGCACGAGAGCCGCGATCAGCGCTGCTCCCTCCCCCGCCCAGCGGCGCACGGTGCGGTGCAGCACCAGCACCCCGGCCACGCCTTCGAGGAGTTGCGGCAGGATCAGCGCCCAGCCGTGCGTCCCGAAGATCTTGCTGCTGATCACCTGCGGCCACAGCGCGGCCGGGGGCTTGTCGACCGTGATCACGCCCGCCGGATCGAAGGAGCCGAAGAGGAAGTTGGTCCAGCTCTTCCCCATCGACTTCACTGCCGCCGAGTAGTAGCTGTTGCCCCACCCCAGGGAGCCCAGTGCCCAGCCGTACAGGACGGCCGCGAGCACGAGGACGGCTCCGAGCGCCGCGGGTGCCGCCCAGGTGGGGAGCGAACGGACGGACGTACTCGTGTGCCTCCCCTCGTGTGCCGATGCCGCCGGGGCGGGCCTGATGTGCGCGGAGTTGCTCATGTCGGGATTCGCTCTCATCAACGGGTACGGCTACGGGAGTCGGCGAAGACGGCCAGCCGCAGCACAGCGAAGCGCACACAGGTGACCGCGACGGACGCCGTGGCGAGGACCGCGGTCTCCGCGGCCGGTGTGGCACCGGGATCGAGCCACTTGAACCACAGCACCGCCGCGGAGGTGACCAGATAGCCGAGGACGAACAGACCTCCGGCACCGAGGTGCGCACGTGCGGGCGAGGTGCTGGAGTACCGGAAGGTGAGGCGGCGGTTCGCCTCGGTGTTGAGGACGGTGAGGGCCAACAGCGAGATCAGGTTGGCGACGGCCGGAGACCACCAACCGCGCAACAGCCAATACAACAAGGCCTGTCCGACCGTGGAGACGACACCGATCGCGAGGAAACAGCCAACCTCCCACGACAGCACTCCGCGTCGTGCGGAGGGGGGGGCGAGGACGGCGTCGGGGTGTTCGGCGGCCGGCTCGGGGCGCGTCCGCACCTCGACTCGGGCGTCACCGGATGCCTTGAGCCTCGCCATGCGCCACAGGCCCCGCAGGTCTTCCCTGGCGGTGCTCGCCACATCCACCCTGGTGTCGACGTCCTCGACCCAATCGACCGGGACCTCGTGGATACGCAGTCCGTTGTGCTCGGCCAGCAGGAGAAGCTCGGTGTCGAAGAACCACGCGTCGTCGCGGGTCACTTCCAGCAGCGGCCGGAGCACATCCGTGCGGGCCGCCTTGAATCCGCACTGTGCGTCGGTGAAGCGGACTCCGTGGGTGAGCCGGATGATGCCGTTGTAGCAGCGGGAGATGAACTCGCGGCGTGGCCCGCGCACCGTGCGTGCGCCGGAAGCCAGCCGGGAGCCGATCGCGAGGTCCGAGTGACCGCTGGCCAGGGGAGCGACCAGCGGGAGCAGTCCGTCGAGGCCGGTGGAGAGGTCCACGTCCATGTACGCCACGATGTCCGCGTCGCTGGCGCCCCAGACGGTGCGCAGCGCGAGTCCGCGGCCCTTGCGGTCCAGGTGGACGACGCCGACGCCGGGCAGTTCGTCCGCGAGGCGGCGGGCGGTGGCGAGGGTTTCGTCGGTGCTGGCGTTGTCGGCGACAGTGATCCGCCAGGGGAAGGGGAAGCCCTGGGACAGGCGGGCGTGGAGCGTGCGCAGACACCCGGGCAGGGCTCGTTCCTCGTTGTAGACCGGAACGACGATGTCCACCGTCGCGGTACCGGCATGTGGGAGAAGCGAACGCTCGACGGGCTGGAAAGGGGCGGGACGCTCCACGCGGGCGGCGAGTTCGGTGAGGTGGGGGGTGGGAGTCATGGCTTCCTCAGGCATGAGGGGACGGCAGACTGCGGCTCACAGGCCCTTGTCCAGGGCCGCGGCCTCACTGTTGCCGTCCCGCCTGTGGGGGTCGGGGGAGAATACCGAGAACTGACGGGGAGTCAGATCAATGGCCGAAAGTGCTCCCACGATTCAGCGGGAGCACGACCGCAGCAGGGTGTTCCGTAGCGCGATGACGGTGGCGACGACGTCGAAGAGCAGTTGCGAGGGTGTTCGCCTTCTGCGTCAACGCGCCCGTCGACGCGGCGGTTCATCGTCAGGCCGCGTGGTCACGTTGTTCCGTCGGCACCGGCCCCCGACCAAGATCCGGACCCTTCCCGGGCCGAGAAGCCGCTCCCCGCTTCGACTGAGGCTGTTTCCGCTGGTCAACGGCCTACCAACCCGGTACCACCAGCAGACGAAGAAGGTGCGCGTCGCGGGTGGAGGGCGTGAGGAACGCAACCGGGTCCTCGCCGAGAATCTCCCCGAGCTGTTCCAGCACGACGTCGGTGAAGGCGATCCTGTCGTTTTGCGCGGCGAACCTCGCCGTGACAAAGAACGGTACGACGCGTACTGCGGGCGGCGGGTGCAGCGCGAACCACGCCATGAGCGCGGTCTTCCCGGCCCAGGCCCCCGCCTGCCACCACACGTAGGGTGTCCCCTCGTCGGCGGTGCAGAACGCGGCCAGCTGCCGGAGCTCCGCCTCGCGGCCCACCAGGGTTTCCGGGGCGATGCGTCGCACCTGCTCGCGGTAGCCAGAGCGCACTGCCGACTGACGGCCGACGCGCACGTCGCCGTAGACGATGCCGCTATTGGCCACCGCTCCGACCCGGGCGTCGGCGGCTCCAGTGCCAGACGCCTTCAAGGACGTCCTGCGAGTTCCGCGTCACGTGTCCGCGCCCGGTGTGTCGCGGTACTGTCCCGGCGGATGCCCGTCCTCGTTCACCGTCCTGTCCCCAAGGTTGTGCCCGCACCCGGAATCGGCTCGCGAATTAGGGCAGCGTCGTCAGTTTCCGTCAGGTCCAGACTCAGGAACATGTCGGCGAGGGCGCGAAGCGTCCCAAGCACGCACCGGACCAGATCGTCGAGGAGCCCGGGCCAGTCACCCAGCTCCAACGCCCGTGCCATCAACTGCCTGCCCTGCGCAGCCGGGACGCGGTGCGAGAGCCCGGCTAGTGCGCTGGCGCGCCAGTCGGGCAGCGGTATGCGTTCCGCAGCGGCGAGGGCCGAGCGCAGGTCTCCGGTGAGGGCCGTCGCCCTCGCCAAAAGCGTCAGCGACCTGGACCGGTATTGACTGTCGGCACACGGCAATCGGGCGGCCCGGTGGGCCCACACCGTGAAGCCGGGCTCTCCGAGCCGCGCCGCGGCGTTGACGAGTCCGTCGACGGCGAACGCTCGCCAGAATGGATCGGTGATGCCGCGTGACAGGTCCTCGGCGGCCTCGAAGCGGCGGCTCCAAGCCAGTGCCTTCGCCGCGGAACACACAATCGTGTCGCGGCATTCCCTGCCCCCACTCGCCCGAGCCAGTTCCTGCACGGGGCCCGTATTTCAATAAGTGCTCGGCAGAGGGGTGTTGGTGGGGGTCTGAGATGTGACTCCGTGTCTGTCAGGCCGCGTTGCAGCTTGTGCTCTGCGGGCCAAGTTCGATCAGATCCTGCCGCACTTCGATGAGCGTCGCCGTCGGTTGTACTTGGCCAGTGAGGCGACGGCTCTCGGCCACGGCGGGATCGTCCGGGTCGCCGCTGCCTCTGGCATCAGCACTGCAACCATCGCTCGAGGCATGGCCGAGTTAGCCGGTTGCCCCTCACCGACCCTGCGGGTCCGGGCTCCAGGTGCGGGCCGCAAGCGGCTGACTGACACCGACCCTGGTCTGCTGCCCGCGCTGGAGTCGCTGATCGAGCCGCACACCCGAGGCGACCCCGTCTCCCCGTTGCGGTGGACCACGCTGTCGTTACGGGCCGTGGCCTCGACCCTCACTGCACAGGGCCACCCGGCCAGCGCTTCAACCCTCGGACACCTGCTGCACACCCTGGGCTACAGCCTGCAGGGAACCGCGAAGACAACAGAGGGCATCAGCCATCCGGACCGCGATGCCCAGTTCACCCACCTCAATGCCACCGCCGCCGCGTTCCTCAACGATGCCCAGCCGGTGATCAGCGTCGACACCAAGGCCAAGGAGTGGCTCGGCAACCGGGACCGGCCCGGTCGTACCTGGCGACCGGGCAAGAACGCGATCAAGGTGGACTGCCACACGTTCACCACCAACGACCAGCCCATGGCGATCCCTTACGGGATCTACGACATTGCCAACAACAGCGGATGGGTCAACGTCGGCACCGACCACGACACCGCCGAGTTCGCGGTGGAGTCCATCCGACGCTGGTGGCAGCACCGCGGACGGGCGGACCACCCGAATGCCACCCGGCTCCTGATCACCGCCGACTCCGGCGGCTCCAACGACCCCCGCCGCTGGACCTGGAAAAGCAACCTTGCCACTTTCGCACGAGAGAGCGGCCTGGAGATCACGGTCTGTCACCTACCGCCGGGGACGTCGAAGTGGAACAAGATAGAGCACCGGATGTTCTGTCACATCACCGCGAACTGGCGGGGGCGGCCGCTGACCAGCTACCAGATCGTCCTCGAGACCATCGCCGCCACAACCACCCAGACCGGCCTGACCATCGGGGCCGAACTGGACACAGGCAGCTATGACCTCGGCATCAGCGTCACACCCGCCGAGTCCCACGCCCTTCGGATCACACCCAACACCTTCCATGGTGACTGGAACTACACACTGTTTCCCGTTCCACCGCGAGCGCCAGACGCGCCGGCAACGACACACCGGCCCGACTCGGCCCTGACCGCGATGCTCACCGACCCGGCCCTGACCGGCATGTCACGAACCGCGTTCGAGCAACTGGTGGCGGACTCGGAGCCTTTCTGGGACGCCTTGGCCGAGACAGCATTCCAGCGACGCTTCCACCGCCCGCGCAGCTACCGCCACCCACAGACCAGCAGCGTGGACCACACCTACCGACTCCTGGCAGCCATCCTCCGCCGCCGCAGAGCGGTGACCATGACGTTCCTGGCCCAACTACTGGGCGTCAACCGCACCAACCTGTCCATCCAGTACCAGGACGCAAAACGACTCCTGGACCTTCACCGGATCCTCGTCACGCCCATACCCGGATCGCCCGCCCGCACATTGGAACAGCTACACGCCCGAACAACCCCCGCAGAACCCGTCGCTGACAGTTATTGAAATACGGGCCCCCAGCCGCACCGAGAACTGCCAGATCGGCGTGTTCGCCGCCTACGCCTCAGACAGGGGCCGCGCGCTGGTGGACCTGGAGCTGTATCTGCCCAAGTCCTGGACGGGTGATCCGGACCGCTGCCGCGCGGCCAGGATTCCAGAGGACCGCGGGTTCGCGACCAAGGGAGAGCTCGCCCGGCGCGTGGTGCTGAGGGCCCTGGCCTCCGCTCTGCCGATCGCCTGGGTCACCGCCGATTCCGCCTACGGCCAGGAGTGGGGATTCCGTCGTTTCCTGGAGGAATCCGGTGTCGGCTATGTGCTCGCCGTCCCGAAATCGCAGCAGGTCAAGTCACTGGCCGGGATCTGGCGCATCGATCAGCTCATCGGCGAAGCGCCCGATGACGCCTGGCAGCGCCTGTCGGCCGGCGACGGCGCCAAGGGCCCGCGCGTCTACGACTGGGCCGCGGCCCAACTGCCCGTCATCGACTTCTTCGACGGCGCGGAGCCCACTCATCACCGGTGGGTACTGGCCCGCCGCGGCCTCAAACGCCCCGACGAGATCGCCTACTACCTGTGCTACGCGCCGGCCGGCACCACGGTCGCGGAACTGGTCCGCATCGCCGGGTCCCGCTGGGCGATCGAGGAGTGCTTCCAGGCCGCGAAGAACGAGTGCGGCCTGGACGAGTACGAGGTCCGCCGTTATCCGGGCTGGTATCGGCACATCACCCTGGCCATGCTCGCGCACGCCTTCCTCGCCGCAATGGCCGCCGCGGCGATCGAAAAGGGGGCCGAAGAAACGGTTCAGGCCTCCTCGCGCCCCTCTCCGTGGCAGAAATCCGAAGGCTCCTGGCAGCTTGCCATTCCCACTCAACACCCCACCCGCATAAGCGAGTTCAGGCGCTGAGCTGGTCGAGTTGGCGACGCCGCCATCAGGCCGTCGCCCGGCACTGCCACTACCGCCGCCGAGCCTGCACACATTTCGTATCCGCTGAACCGTCCCCTGGCGGAGCATCAGGCCCCTACACTCAGAATCAGGCTCCTGACCAGCAGGAATAGCGAAACGCTGCTGGAGTATTAGGTGGTCAGTGGCCGGATTCGAGTCGTTCCTTCAGGGCCTTGCCGTACCTCGCGAAGTTCTTCTCCATTTGGGCCCGATTGGGCTCCACGATTTCCGCGGCGGCTGGGCCGGTGAACTCCTCGGTTTCCGTGTAGCGCGTTGCGCCGCCATGCGGCTCGGGGACGTAGGAATGCTGCCCTATGACGACGCCAGGGACGCCGCCCTCCAAGGTAAGCCGGTGCGGTGCCTCGTAGTGCAGGACCGTGAAGTCATACTCCCCGTCCATCTCGGATCCGTTCGACAGACGGGCCCGCAGCACGGTTCCGGGCCGGACTTCGGTGGGCACATCGACGAAGCTGAGGTCGGGGTGCCACTGTGCGTATCCGGCGAAGTCGGTCAGGACCTTCCACACCTCCTCGGGTGAAGCGGCAATGTCGGTGACCGCGCTGATGACAGGATTGTTTTCCATATTTCTCAGACCTCCATACGGATTTCGAGAATGATCTTGGGTGCGGGATGCCGCCATGCCGCTCGACGGCGGTGACGGTGAGTCTGCCTATGGTGGTGTTCATCGCCGCCAGGGCGGCGCAGCACTCGGCCAGGAAGACCTCGCCCATCTGCCGTCTCTACCGCCATCGCCCATGTGGAGAGGCGCGTGGGCGTCCCGCTGCTGGAGCGCACCATGCGGAAGGTGATGCTGACCGCCGAGACGAACCTGCGCCGACTGCGGCAGGCCCTCCAGCTGTACGAGGAGGCCCTCCGGCAACTCGCCATCGAGAACGCCGTCCTGCGGCAGGGCGCCACGGTTGTCGCGCTATCCGGTCGTGCGCGTCCGGGCTCGGCGGCCTGGAGTTGATGTGCCTCTGTTGGCCTGGTTCATCCTTGTCAGGACCTGATGCGTGCCTGTTCCAGGGCCGTGCGGATCCCCTTGGCGTCGGCTGGCTTTCCCGGGTCCTGAGACCAGGGCAGTCGGGGGTCCGATAGGTAGGGGAGGACGTAGGCGGGGCTGCCGTCCTGGATGCGCCAGCTCTCCGACATGGTGCCGGCGTCGGCGGTGTCGTAGCCGAGGCGGTCGAGCAGGGCGGTGACGGACTTCTTGGCTGCGGCGTCGTCGCCGGCGATGGGGAGCACGCTGCGGTCGGGGGATCCGGCGGGACGGGCGAGGGCGATGAGGTGTTCGAAGTAGATGGTGTTGAACGTCTTGACCGTCCGCGCGCCCGGCACGTACCGCTGGAACAGCTCTCCTGCCGTCAGGCTGCCCGTCTCCAGTTCGGCGATGACGCCGTCCCGTCGGCGGTAATAGTTGTTCGTATCGATGACGATCTTCCCCGCGAGGGCATCGGCGGGCAGGTGGGGCACGGCGCTGAAGGGGACTGCGACGAGTGTCCAGTCGCCTGCCGCGGCGGCCTCCGCCGCAGTGGCCGCACGTGCCCGGGGGCCGAGTCGGTGGGTGAGGCCACGCAGTGTCTGGGGACCGCGCGAGTTGCTGAGCACCACGTCGATCCCCGCGTCGACGGCCAGGCGCGCGACCGCGCCGCCGATCATGCCGCTTCCGATGATGCCGAGCGTGTTGTTCATCGCTGTTCCTTCGGGGTCTGCGTTCTCGAGTACACCCACGCCCGCAGACCGTGTGGTCTGCGGGCCCGGAAGTGTTCCGGTGCGCGGACGAGTGTGCGGTGTATGGGCTGCGCTAGCTAGGTGGTCAGTGGCCGGATTCGAGTCGCTCTTTCAGGGCCCTGCCGTAGCTCGCGGAGTTCTTCTCCATTTGGGCCCGGTTGGGCTCCACGGTTTCCACGGCGGCCGGGCCGGTGAAAGTCTCGGATTCCGTGTAGCGCGTTCCGTTGTCATGGGGGTCGAGGAGGAAGGAATGGTCCCCGGTGACGACTCCGGGAATGCCGCCCTCCCAGGCCAGCCGTCGCGGTGCCTCGTAGTGCAGGACCGTGAAGTCATAGTCCCCGTCGATCTCCGATCCGGTCGACAGACGGGCCCGCAGCACGGTTCCGGGCCGGACTTCGGTGGGCACATCGACGAAGCTGAGGTCGGGGTGCCACTGTGCGTATCCGGTGAAGTCGGTCAGGACCTTCCACACCTCTTCAGGTGAAGCGGCGATGTCGGTGACCGTGCTGATAACGGGATTGGTGTCCATATTTCTCAGACCTCCGTACGGTTTTCGATAATGATCTTTCCGTGGGTGTGGCCGCCCGCCAGCAGTTGCTGGGCCTGTGCCGCCTGGTCGAGGGGGAATGCCCGGTCGACGTGGACGGTGAGCTTGCCCTCCTCGGCGAGCTCCACCAGCCGGGTCAGGTCGTCGCCGTCGAGGTGGACGAAGACATCGATGGCGCCCGGGTACTCGGCGGCGGACAGGGTGATGGAAGCGACCCGCGCCCCGAGGGCGGCGATCGCGTGCGTACTGGCGAGGGAGCCGCGTCCCGCGGTGTCGAGGATCGAGTCGACTCCGTCCGGGGCGATCTTGCGCACCTGTTCGACGAGCTCGTCGCCGTAGCGTACGGGCGTCGCGCCGAGGGAGTCGATGAACGCCTGACTGGCCTCGGAGCCGGTCCCGAGCACCCGTGCGCCCCGCGCTGCGGCGATCTGGACGGCGAGGTGTCCCACCCCGCCCGCCGCCCCGTGGACCAGCACGGTGTCGCCGGCGGTCACCTCAAGGCTGTGCACGATCGCCTGGTAGGCGGTGAGTCCGGCGAGCGGCAGCCCGGCGGCCTGGGCCCAGCTCAGGTTCCTGGGCTTGCGCGCGAGCTGGCGCGGTTCGGCCGAGATCTTCTCCGCGTAGGTGCCGTAGTGCATGGCCTTGTCGCGGACGAAGCCGATCACCTCGTCGCCCGGCCGGAATCCCGTCGTCGCGGCTCCGGCCTGCTCGATGACCCCCGCCAGGTCCCACCCGGGGGTCACGGGGAAGAGGGAGTCCACGAGGGGATCCGGGGCACCGCTCTGGAATCCCAGATCCGCAGGGTTGAGGGCGGCGGCCTCGATTCTCACCAGGACGAGATCGGAGAACATCTTCGGATCCGGAACATCGACGACCTCAAGGACCTCGGGTCCGCCGAAGCTCTGGTACTGAACGGCTTTCACAGCTCTGCCTTTCCTGTTGCGTGCGGGTCGGCACGGCGCAAGCACCTCATCCGGCCGGGGCGCGGGGCGCACAACCAAGCTGACCAGGACGGCTATGGCGGAGCAATGACTGTCTGGGCATCAGGTAATACCCTGGGAGCATGAATCAACTGGAGACCCGGGAGCTCACCTACTTCGTGGCCGTGGCCGAGACACTGCATTTCAGCCAGGCCGCGGAGCAGCTGGGCATCACACAGCCGCCCCTGTCCCGGGCCATCGCCCAGCTGGAGCGGCGCGTGGGTGTCCCGCTGCTGGAACGCACCACGCGGAAGGTGACGCTGACTGCCGCCGGCGAGGTCTTTCTGGCCGAGTGCCGCACGATCCTGGCGGCGATGGACACCGCCGTACGCAAGGCACGCAAAGCCGCCGAGCAGCGGGTCACCATCGCGGCACGCCCCGGCTCCGGCCCTGGCGTGTTGCCCGCCCTCCTCGCCGCCGCCGGTGCGGACGGCGTGCACGCTGAGGTCGTGTTCACCTACGACGAGCTCGGCGCCCTTCGAGACGGCACCGCCGACGCCGCCCTCATGTGCCAGAGGGTTGCCACCCCCGGCCTCGAACTGATGGAGCTCGGCCCGGAAGAGCCGGTCGTCCTGCTCCCGGCGGGCCACTCCCTGGCTGAGCGCCCGTTTTTGACCCTCGCCGAGGTGGAGGCGCTGCCGGGTTACGAGGCGGAACTGCCGAACGAGGCACTGGACGTCATGGTCGACCGCGTCGCACTCGGACAACTCGTGGTCGTCCTCGGTGAAAGCGTCCGCGGCCGCTTCGGCGAATCCGTACGCGCCGTGTCCGTCCACGGATACCCGCCCACTCAACTGGTGCTGGCCTGGCTGCCGGACGCCCGCCCCGCCGCGACCCGCCTCACCACGACGGCCCACGCCGTGCTGGCGGGACGCCCACCGGGGCAGTAGGCGCTGGGAAGCGCAGACCTCAGCACGAACCGGCCGTACGCGGAAGGCGGCCGGCAAGATGCACAGCGGTCGGCAGCGCCAGTGGGCGGCGAGGCGATTCCTGAGGGGCGGCCCGCCGCGTGAGCGGCCCGGCGAGCTGGGGTTCGGCCGCTTCCACGATCCGGGCTCAGCGGATCTGTTCATGTGCCGGGGACCGCTCCGGTGACCCCATCACGCTGATACGCGCCAAGTCGGTCGCGACCGGGTCCTGCGTGACTCGTCGGTGACCTGTCCGCAGCAAGCACCCCGGTTTCGCACCCGGTGGGCCGTGCACCACATCCGCATCAGCCACCACGGATCAAGCGACAGGCGGGCCAACGGCCACGGCGTCGCTGTAGCGGCGGGCGGCGGACGGCCTCGTCAACTCGGGCCCGGTGCCGCCAGTCGCCCACTATCCGCCCACCCGCGCGACGACACGGAATCCACCGTGGACCAACAGCGTCTGCCTGCTCCCGGAGGGTCTCCCATCGGAAACGACTTGTACCTGACACTAGCGTGAGGTTCTAGCGTGGTCGCTGTTGCTGCCCTCCCAGGCATGCCTGACAGCACATTCCTACGTGAAGGTTTTCCCCCCATGCAGATCGCTAATTCCGTCGCCCTCGTCACCGGCGCGAGCCGAGGCCTCGGCCGTCATTTCGCCACCCAACTGCTGGAGCGGGGTGCGGCGAAGGTGTACGCGACCGCACGTAACCACACCGCACGGTCGGACAGAGTCAGGTCCATGGATCAGTACGTCAGGTCCAGGTGGCAGACGTCGGGGTGTGCAGTTGCTTGCTGTCGTAGCGGCCGATGCGGACGGGGTGTGCGACTCAGTGGGTGCGGAATTGGGTGCTGAGGGTGGACAGCTCCTCGACGAGCTGGCGTGGGGCCCCGGTCGCGGGGATCGACAGGTGTCGGCGCGTTATCCGCGTGAGGGCGGCCACGGCAGCGGCTTCCCAGTCGACGAACAAGTTGGGTGAGTCCGGACCGAGGTGAGCGTTGTGGGCCATAACTTGCATGCGGCCGTTGCGTACCGAAGGCCGACGACTTGGTGATGGAGTCGAGTTCCACTGGACGGAAGGCGGCACCTCGATGTCCTTGCGGCGGCGGGGTGCGCGTCGGGTGGGACCGGCCGTTCGAGACAGGTCGGCCAGGTACCTGCGCTTGTTCTCGTCCAGGTTTAGTGCCCGGGCGTCCGCTTGCAGGACGGAGGGGGACGCCAGCGTGCGCCCCTGCCGATTCCGGTTAGTAGTCGGTCTAAAGGAAGCCAACTGCGCGCGACCTCCTCGCGCCACATCCCGGGCACCAGGCGTGGGCCGTTGGTGGGCAGTCCGGCCGGCCGGGGCTGGTTCACCAGGCATACGCCTGCGGGGCTTCTCCCGGTCCCGGCCAGATGCGGTCGAGGCGTTCCATGACCTCGCCGTCGAGTTGCACGGACAACGCCCCGAGGTTGGAACGCAGTTGCCCGCTGTTCGTCGCTCTGGTGACCGTGGTGGAGACGGCAGGGTTGCGCAATACCCAGGCCAGCGCCACGTGTTCTGGCCTGGCACCCAGCTCCCGGCACAGTTCTTCATACGCTTCGAGCTGGTCGCGGTGTGCGTCGATGCGCTTCAGCATTGACGCGTCCTGGACGCGTCCCTCGGCGGCGGACTCGAGTGCGCCCGTGAGCAGGCCGGCGTGCAGCGGGCTGTAGGGGATCAGGCCGATGCCCAGGTGGCGCAGCGCGGGGACAAGCTCCATTTCCACGGCTCGTACAGCGAGGTTGTACAGGCTCTGTTCGGAGGTCAGGCCCAGGAAGTGCCGTGCGGTGGCGGCCGACTGGGCGAGGGCCACGTCCCAGCCGGCGAAGTTGCTGCTGCCGACGTAGCTGATCTTGCCCTCCCGTACCAGTTGTTCCATCGCCTGCCAGACTTCCTCCCAGGGTGTGGCCCGGTCGATGTGGTGCATCTGGTACAGGTCGATGTGATCCGTCTGGAGTCGCCGCAGGCTCGCCTCGCACGCGCGCCGGATGTGGTAGGCGGACAGTCGGCGGTCGTTCGGGCCCAGTCCCATCGGCTGGTAGGCCTTCGTGGCCAGGACGATGTCGTCGCGGCGACCGCTGCGCTTCAGCCACCGGCCGATGGTCTCCTCCGAGACGCCGTAGCCTTTCTCCATGTCCGCTGTTTGCGGACCGCCGTAGACGTCGGCGGTGTCGAAGAGGTTGATGCCCATGTCGATCGCGGTGTCCATGACCGCGAAACTGGTCGATTCGTCCACGGTGTAACCGAAGTCCATCGTGCCGAGGCCGATCCGGCTGACCAGCAGACCGGAGCGGCCCAGGTGGCTGTATCTCATCTCGTCACTCATCTGCTTACTGTCCTTTCGTACGGGATGCCCTGATGGGGCTTCAGATGGGGACCGGCGCGGTGACGAGGGCAGAGTCTTCTCTGGTCTGCGGTGTGCGTGTCCAGACCTGATTTGACGGGCCCCGATCCGACCGCGGCGGGGTCACGGTCAGGCCAGTGGGACGCCTGTGTGGGTCTCCAGAGTTCGGATGAGGCGGGCCTGGAACTCTTCGTCCTGGCAGGCTGGGTGCGGAGGCTGCGTCTGCCGGTGGTACCAGTAGCCGCCGGTGGACGGGGTCGCCTCGTGGTGGGTGGCGAGCCACGCCTGTGTCTCATGTCCGGCGGTCAGGTCGTCCGGAGCGCCGGGGCCGCCCATCCGGGTGGGCACCCAGCCGGGGTCGACCGCGTGGCTGGAGGTTCCTTCCCACCGGGACGCGAAGGCGAGCGCGAGGGTGGTGACCCACAGTTTGCTGTCGTCGTAGGTAGCCGTTCCGGCGGCCAGCCGTCGCAGGTCGGTGGAGCCGGTCCGGTGCATGGAGCTGCTGAGGTAGATGAGCCTGGCCGGTTTGTCCAGCAGTGCGGTCAGCAGGTAGGGCGCGACGGTGTTGACAGTGCCCGCTTCGGGGGCACGCATCGTGCCGGCGTTGTGGATGATCGCGTCGAAGTGTCCGAACTCGCCGGCCTGCCGGGCGATCTCGCGGACCTGGTCCGGGTCGGCGAGGTCCCCGGTGAGTACGCCCTTCCACCGGGCGGTGTCTTCCGCACCGGTGAGGCGAGCCCGGTCGCGGACGTGTGCGACCACGTCGTGCCCGTCGTCGGCCAGTGCCTTCGCCGTGTTGTATCCGAGCCCGCTGGATGCCCCGGTCACCAGGATCAGTGCCATGTCCGTCGTCCTTCGTCGGTTGCGGTGGTGGATGCGGCGAACCGGTCGGGACGTCCGCCGCGTGCCGAGTGCCGAGGTCGTGCGGAAAGGGCCCACGGGCCACGCCTCGCCGTCGCGGGATCTGCCGGTCCGGCACGACGAAGACTGTGAAAGTGCCCAGTCTCCGGTCGCATCCGATCCGACGTTCCGGCCTCGGGGCGCCCGCCGCACCACGGCGCCCCGTTCTGACCGGCAGCCGTGCTACCGGCCCGCGTCCCCGGAGGCGGTGGACGGGTGGGCGCTGTCCTGGGAGGCCGTCCACGAGGCCAGCAGGCGCAGGGCTTCTTCGGAGGGGGAGCCGGGTTCGGCGGTGTAGATGAGGAGGGTGAGTCCGGGTTCGTCGTCCACTCCGGAGCCGTGCCAGGCCAGGGTGAGGTCGCCGACGAGCGGGTGGTTGAAGCGTTTGGTGCCGCTGCCGTGACGGCGCACGTTGTGGGAGCCCCAGCGGGTGCGGAAGGCGTCACTGCGGGTGGACAGCTCGCCCACCAGGTCGTGGAGGTCCTTGTCGTGCGGGTTACGGCCGGCCTCGGTGCGCAGGACGTCCACGGTCATGTCGGCGATGAGGTCCCAGTCCGGGTAGAAGCGGCGGGCCGCGGCGTCCAGGAACTGGAAACGGGCCATGTTCGGCGGCTGCGTGCCGCCGTCGTAGATATCGCTGAAAAAAGCGCGGGCCAGCTGGTTGGCGGCGAGCAGGTCCAGGCGGCCGTTCGTCACGAACGCGGGCCCGGCGGTGACAGCGTCAAGGGCCCACTGCAGGGTCTTGGGCGGCACCCACTGTTTACTGGCGCGCGGCCGCGGCCGGGCGAGCCGGTCGGAGCCTTCTTGTGCCTGGGCGAGATGGAGCAGGTGGGTGCGTTCGACGTCGTCGAGCTGGAGCGCACGGGCGACCGCTTCGAGCACGGCGGGTGAGACACCGGCGAGGTTGCCGCGCTCCAGCTTGCCGTAGTAGTCGACGCTGACGTCGGCCAGTGCCGCGACCTCGCTGCGGCGCAGCCCGGGCACACGGCGCCGGGAGCCGGCTGACAGCCCCACCTGCTCCGGGGTGATCTTGGCTCGCCGCGAGGTCAGGAACTCGCGGACTTCGTCACGGTTGTCCACACCCCGACCGTACGCCGCCCGCCAGACCGTAGCGATGTACTGCCAGTACATGCTTCATCAGTCACTGGCTACCCGCGCGGAACGTAGGTTTCCTGGATGACGCGGCACCCAGCCGCCCGGCCGACGGACCCGGCCGGTCCCCCGTATGCAAGGAGCAATTCCCATGCGCGGAGTCGTGATGCACGCCCCCGGCGACTTCCGGGTGGAGGAGCGTGAGGACCCGAAGATCCTGCAGCCCACTGACGCGGTCATCCGAGTGGCGGCGGCCTGTGTCTGCGGCTCGGACCTGTGGCCCTACCGCGGGGCCGAGACCTTCGATGCACGCTCCCCGATCGGCCACGAGTACGTGGGTGTCGTGGAGGAGGTCGGCAGCGCCGTCACCACCGTCAGGCCCGGCCAGTTCGTGGTCGGCGGCTTCTCCACCTCGGACAACACGTGCGAGAACTGCCGCGCCGGCTACCAGACCTCCTGTGTCCAGCGCGAGTGGATGAACGAGATGGGCGCCCAGGCGGAGCGACTGCGCGTCCCGCTCGCCGACGGCACCCTCGTCGCGACCCCGGGCACCCCGGACGAGGACCTGATCCCGAGCCTGCTGACCGCCTCCGACGTCCTGGGCACCGGCTGGTTCGCCGCCGTCGCCGCCCAGGCCGGACCGGCCAAGACGGTCGCCGTGGTCGGTGACGGCGCCGTCGGCCTGCTCGGCGTGCTGGCCGCCCGGCAGCTCGGCGCGGAGCGGGTCATCGCCATGAGCCGCCACGAGTCGAGGCAGAAGCTCGCCCTGGACTTCGGCGCCACCGACATCGTCACCGAGCGCGGCGACGCGGGCGTCGAAAAGATCAAGGAGCTGACCGGCGGCTTCGGCGCGCACTCGGTCATCGAGGCGGTCGGCACCCAGGAGTCCATGCTCCAGGCGATCCGCTCCACCCGCCCCGGCGGACACGTCGGCTATGTCGGCGTGTCCCACGACGTGACGCTGGACGGCCAGGAGCTGTTCTTCTCCCACGCCCACCTGCACGGCGGGCCGGCCCCGGTCCGCCAGTACCTGCCCCATCTGATCGACCTGATCTGGAACCGTCAGATCGACCCGGGCAAGGTCTTCGACCTCACCCTCCCCCTGGAGCAGGCCGCCGACGCCTACCAGGCGATGGATGAACGCCGCGCCATCAAGGTCCTGTTGAAGCCCTGACACCTGATCCGAACACGGTGGCCGCCCGGCCGGGAGCCGCTCCTGTGCCAGGCAGGTGGCCAGCACCTGCCCCCGGCGGGCACTGATGCGCACGCAAGGGATCCGCATCAGAGTTCCGGACACCTTCTGACCCGAACGACGAACGAGGACGACATGAGCAGTCCCTCCGACCATCCGGCCGTGGCGAGCGGCACCTTCACCATCGGTGGCGACCTGCCGGTGCACCGGCTCGGCTACGGTGCCATGCAGCTCACCGGCCCAGGCGTGTGGGGTGAGCCCGCCGACCGCGACGAGGCGATCCGGGTACTGCGCCGGGCCGTCGAGCTGGGTGTCACCTTCATCGACACCGCCGACGCGTACGGACCGTACGTCAACGAGAAGCTGATCGCCGAGGCCCTCCACCCGTACGCCGACGACGTGGTGATCGCGACGAAGGGCGCGAACACCCGGCCGTCACCGGAGGAGTGGATCCCGAACGGCCGCCCGGAGTACCTGCGCCAGTGCGTGGAAGGGAGCCTGCAGCGTCTGAACCTGGACCGGATCGACCTCTACCAGTTGCACCGGGTCGACCCGACCGTGCCGTTCGCCGAGCAGGTCGGCGCGCTCGCGCAGCTGCGGCAGGAGGGCAAGATCCGGCATGTGGGCCTGTCGGAGGTGACGGTGGAGGAACTGATGGAGGCACAGCGACACGTCCCGATCGCGTCGGTGCAGAACCTCTACAACCTCGCCGAGCGCAAGTACGAGGACGTGCTCGAACACTGCGAGCGGGAGGGCATCGCGTTCATCCCGTGGTTCCCGCTGGCGACCGGACAGCTGGCGCAGCCCGGCAGCATCCTCGCGGAGGCCGCCGACCGCCACGAGGCCACCCCGGCCCAGCTGGCGCTCGCCTGGCTCCTGCACCGCTCTCCGGTGATCCTGCCGATCCCCGGCACCTCCAAGGTCGCCCACCTGGAGGACAACGTGGCCGCGGCGACCATCTCGCTGACCGACGACGAGGTGGCACAGCTGAGCGCCCTCAGCTGACCTGCAAACGGGGCGCGCCACCTGCGCCGAAGGAAGGCGAGAGCCCACAACCCGGGGGCGGGGCAGCCCGCCTCGTCCGACGCAACCCCGGCGAACCCACGTCGGGACTCTCCGTCCCGTCACACCGACGGCGCGCAACGGCCGGTCTCCCCCACGACCGGCCGCCGCATGACGCGTCAAGGTCCTCCGGCGATGACACCCCGTGCTGTGTTGCGGCGCACGGCCCGTCCCTCTCTGAAGCGAAGGCGGATGTATGTCTGTCGAACTCCCCGAATCGGTCCCACCCCCCACCGGATCCGGCGAGCCCTCCTCGGGACCCAGCCGGCGCACCTTCATCGCCACCAGTACCGCGGTCGGTGGTGCCGTCGTCGCGGGCGGCGTGATCGGCGGGACACTCTTAGAGGTCCTAACAGAAGTTGTTGATCATGTGACTGTCGGCGTGGTTCCTCGTTGGTCTTGCCGTGGGGAAAAGGGAGTCGCGAGTCGCGGCCGTGGGTCGTCTCGGACGAACTCTGGTCGCTCATCGAGCCGTTGTTGCCCAAGCCAGGTCCGAAACTGGTCGAGGGCAGACCGCG
>NZ_JBVIHJ010000046.1:0-21099 GCF_055570355.1 Streptomyces sp. NPDC031225
TAGGCGTCCGTCCGGTGCCCACGCAGCCCACAGCACTCGAACAGTCCGCCTGACTACCCGTGCCGTCGGACCGTTCTTAACTCCGGATTAGGTCAGCCGCAGTCCGTCGAGGTCGGTGAAGCGCAACTGGGCGCCGGGGTGCGGCCGTTCCTTGCGGACGACCAGCCGCATCCCTTTCGGCCAGGTGCTCAGGTCGGGCAGGTCGGTGATCTCCGCGACCCAGGCGCCGGGCCGCTCGGTGCCGCCCGCGTCGTAGGCCGGCGTCCACGCCTTCTTCGGGATCTTCAGTACGGCCTGGTGGATGGCATCGGTGATGGTCATGCCGACGGAATACGACAACCACCGGCCCGGCCTGGAGAGCCAGTCGAGGAAGGCGTGGGTGCCGCCGGCGGAGTCGGTGCGGATCAAGGTCTGCCGGCCTCGCCGCAGGTGTTTCGGCATTTGTGCCAGGGCGAGTTGGGCGGTCGCGATGTGATCGCTCGCGGTGTTGGAGCCGGCGTTGCCGGGCCGCAGCAGGGCAGCCACCGGCTCTCCGGACCCGGCTGGGCCGTGGTCGACGAACGCGACGAGCGGATGGTGGCCGAAGGTCTTCTTCCAGGTCGCGGTGGCGTCCTGCTTCTCGGAGTGCGCAAGGACCAGCACCCCGTCGATGTCCACAATCACCTGGCCGTCGGCGGCCGGACTGCCTCCACCGGCCAACTCCCAGACCCGCGACCGCACTTCGGAGCGTGCGTCCCGGATCGCCGCAAGAGCCTTCGCACCGGACGCGGCGAGCGCGTCGACGAGACGGGAGACCGTCGGATCGGAGGCCACCGAGTCGAACACGGCCGGCTCGGCCCGCAGCATGCCGATGTCGGCCAGGCAGTCTCCGCCGAGCGCGACCGCCAGGGCCACATCCAGAAGAATCTTGTCCGGATCATGCACCGTCCGCGGCTTGCGCCACGGCGTCAGCGCCGCCGATATCGTGGCGTCCAGCCCCACCTTGCGGACGGTCTCGACCAGCAGCACCACTCCGGCCTGCGAGACGGCCCTGTTGCCACTGCCCTCGACGCGGACACGCGGGTACAACCCGATACGCTTACTCACCTGGAAAGTGCCTCCGACGGACGCGGCAACGAGGGCCTAGACAATCCTCATTCTCGCTGGTCAGGGGCGCTTTCTGCTCTTGGGGCCACTCGTCGGACAACCTGCTCGGGTAACTCCGCGAGGTTGGCTACGCGGATTCCACCACACGATGGTGATGAGGCAAACGACCCTGACCGCACCCGGGTCCCGTTCTTTACCGTGCGGGCGACCTCATCACTGCGAGCATAGACGGACACGCGACGGCGACCGGGGAGTACCCCGGGGCAAGGGGGTACGCCCGCTTCACCTGAGGGGTGCTTCTCTCCTCGCACCCAACCGGACCCTCGGCAAGCCCCGATGCCGCTGGTCAGGAGTACTTCTCGCAGCTGTGATCAAGCCGTGGACCGCCCGGTTCGTGAAAGCCCGAGGCTAGGGCCTGCCCGGCGGATCTTGATTGAGAGCTGTCAATAGGCGTAGGACCAGGAGGTTTGCATCGTTCTTGCGCCACGCGACGGCGACTCGTGTGCGCGCGGTGCCGGGCTCGATCCCGCGGAAAGCGACGCCCTTGAGGCGGATACGGCGGATGCTCTCCGGGGCCAGTGATACGCCCAGGCCGGTTTCCACCAGGGCGCAGACGGTCTGCCATTCCACGGCGTGCTGGGTCACTTGGGGGGTGAAGCCCGCTGCGGTGCACAGGTTGGTGATCTGGTCGTACAGCCGCGGGCCGGCGGCGCGGGGCAGGAGCACGAAGGGGCATTCTGCCAACTGCTCGACTCTGACGGTCCCTTGTGCCGTGAGTGGGTGTGAGGAGGGCAGGACGGCTACGTACGGTTCGGTCAACACGGTCTTGAATCCGAGGTCCGCGTCATGGGCGGGCGGTTCGCGCAACAGGCCGATGTCGATCGTCCTTTCGCGCAGAGCGGCCAGTTGCGGTGTGGTGGTCATCTCCTGGATGTCCAGGTCCACGGCGGGAAACCGTTCCCGGAAGGTGCGCAGCAGGCCGGGGAGGACAGTGAGGGCGAGGGAGGCGGCGAAGCCGATCCGCAGGCGTCCGGCCCTGCCGCTGCCGACTTCTCTGGCTGCGGTCAGGCCCTCTGCCAGGTGGGTGAGGGCATGCCGGGCGGCGGGCAGGAGTTCCCGGCCCGCCGGGGTGAGGCCGATGTTCCCGGGTTCGCGGCTGAAGAGCGCGTACCCGACCTTGCCTTCCAGACGGCGGATCTGCTGGCTCAGCGGCGGCTGGGCGATGCCCAAGCGTGTAGCGGCGCGGCCGAAGTGGAGTTCCTCGGCGAGCACGACGAAGGCGTGCAGCTGCAGGAGGGGAAGTTCAGGGCGTTCCATACGCATAGAGGTATCACTCCACGCTCGAAAGCGTATTAGACGTATCAGCGCTGGTCACTTAGCGTTCGGCGCATGACAGAGCGACGTTCCATCCTCAGCGGCTCGACGTTCGAGGAGCAGATCGGCTACGCCCGCGCCGTGGTCGACGGTGACTGGGTTCACGTGTCCGGGACGACCGGGTTCGACTACACCACCATGACGATCTCGGACAACGTGGTGGAGCAGGCCGAGCAGTGCCTGCGCAACATCGAGGCCGCCTTGACCGAAGCGGAGTGCACCTTCGCTGACGTGGTGCGGGTGCGCTATCTGCTGCCCGACCGGGCCGACTTCGAGCCCTGCTGGCCGGTACTGCGTCGCGCCTTCGGAGAGGTCCGGCCGACCGCCACCATGCTCATGTGCGGCCTCGCCGATCCCCGTATGAAGATCGAGATCGAGGTGTACGCCCGGCGGATCACCACGTAACCACGTCGTCCGGTCTGGGTGAACGGGGGCGCCGTGCCCGAGGTCGGGCGTGGCGATCTGAGACATGCCGAGTGGGCACGGCTCCAACCAGTGCTGCCCGGCCGCGGATTGCCGGGTGGACGGTGAAGCGACCATCGCACGATGATCAACGGAATCCTCTTCCGCCTGCGAACGGGCACACCCTGGCATGACGTGCCTGGGCAGTACGGGCCGTGGAAGACCGTCTATGAGCGTCACCGCCGCTGGTCGGCGGACGGTACTTGGGACAAGATCCTCCGCTCGCTCCTGGCGCACGCCGACGCTGACGACCGGATCGTGGAGCAGGTCGGTAACGATTCCACCTCCTGCCGGGCCCATCAGCACGCGGCTGGCGCGCGCACGACACCCCCGCGCATCCCGGGACGCCGGGCTCTGCCCTCTCAGCATCAGCCAGATGAAGGGATGGGACGTTCAAGGGGAGGTCTGACGAGCAAGATTCATCTGGTCGGCGAGGGCGGCCGCCGGCCTTTGGCGTTCCTGATCACCCCGGGCCAGTGGCGCGACGCCCCGCAGCTGATCCCGGTGCTGGAACGTCTGAACGTCCCCCGGGTCACTACCGGCCGCCCTCGTATGGCAGTTCGTCTCAGACGATCTTGCAGACCAGATCGTCTGAGACGACGAGTGAATCGGACCTGATCAACTGAGACAAGGACCAGATCGGCAGAGACGGGACACAGAGGTCCCAGCCACCCGTCACGCTCACCGTGTGTCCTGTGACATCGGACGTGGACCGATTGCCATTGAAGTCGGACCAGTTCTTGCTGGATATTGACGCGTTCATGTACAGATACAGCGTGGGCGAGCGGTTGATGCGCAGGAGACAGAGGCGGGTTTCGCTGCTGTCGTAGGGTCGGTGGTCGAGGACTGGGCGCTGGGACCGGTTCCGTCGCGGAGGACAGGAGCCGAGCGAAGGCAGGTGCCCCCGAGGCTTCGCCGGGTGAGCCGCGGCTGAGGCGGGTACCGCCGGCCGAGGTGGAGGCGGCGCGGATGGAGGCGGTGCGCCGCTACGACATCCTCGACACCCCTCCCGACGGAGCGTTCGACCGGGTCGCGGCGATGGCCGCCCGACTGTTCGATGTCCCCGTGGCCAGCGTGACGATCGTCGATGCCGACCGGATCTGGTTCAAGGCCATTCACGGCTTGGAGGGGGTCGCTGAGATTGGCCGGGACCCGGGGCTGTGCGGGTCGGCGATCCTCCGCGATGACACGCTGGTGATCCCCGACACCCTCACCGATCCGACCGCCCGCACCAATCCGCTGGTCACCGGTCCTTTGGGGGTGCGGTTCTACGCGGCGGCGCCGATCATCACCGCCGACGGCCAGCGGCTGGGCACGGTCAACATCCTGGACACCAAACCGCGTCTGATCACCGAGGCCGACACCGACACCCTGGCCGACCTGGCCGCGGTGGTTCTGGACGCGATGGAGCTGCGGCTTTCGGGCCTGCGGCTGCTGCCCGAGGAGCAGGAACGCCGCAAGGCGCAGGAGGACGCGCGGACGCGTGCCGAGCGGGAAACGGTGGCGATCACCGCGTTCGCCACCACCCTCCAGCGCACCCTGCTGCCTCCCGCGCTGCCGCCGGTTCCTGGGCTGGAGCTGGCCTGCCACTACCAGACCGACTCGCCCCGGGACGTCGGCGGTGACTTCTACGACGTCTTCTCCCTGGGCGGCCAGCGCTGGGCGTTCTTCCTCGGGGACGTGTGCGGCAAGGGCGCCGAAGCCGCCACCGTCACCTCGCTGACCCGCTACACCCTGCGCGCAGCCGCCCAGCACCACGACGACCCCACCGAAGTCCTCGACGCCCTCAACAGCGCCCTGCTCCTCGACCCCTCGATGGGCAGCCGGTTCTGCACCTGCGTCTTCGGCACCCTGCAGCCCGTCCCGGGCGGCGGTTTCACCGTGAGCATGGCCACGGGAGGTCATCCCCCCGCCTTCCACATACAGCACGGCGATGACGGCGCGATGGTGGTGAACGGAGTACGCCCCAAGGGCGGCATGCTCGTGGGCGCACTGGAAGGCGCCCGGTTCGCCTCCCACATGCGCGGGGGAGCGCCCCGGTCCGCGCCTACATGCCCAGACTCCTGCCGGATGTGCTCTGCGGGTCCTTCGGGGGGCCGCCTTCGACCGTGCCGTCCCCGTGGCCGAGGTGCCGGACGGTTATCGGGCGATGGCCGACCGGTCGTCGCTGAAGGTGCCTGTCAGCTTCTGAGCGTGGGGCATGGCGACGCGGGTGTGGTTCCTCCCGTGCCGTGCGGCGCCCTTGTGATGTCAGGCGGCGCGCTTCACGTGGTGGACCAGCCACATCAGCAGGGCGTCCAGGTCGGCGGCGGCCGAGAGGACCCGGTCGACCGCCTCGGGGGTGTGCAGCCACTGTTCGCAGCCAAGGGGACGGGCGGCGATCAGCGAGCGGTGGCGCAGCAGGTTCGTACGGGAGTGGTCCGTCGGGTAGCCGCGCGGAGGGCGTTTCATCACGTCTCCGGAGATGTCGTAGCCCTTCTTCCGCAAGTCCTCGACGATGGCGGCCAGTTCGCGGCCGCTCTTTTCAGAGGCCACGGCTTTGCGGAACGTGTCCACCTGGCCGGGATCGGGGTACCACCAGGCGCCCTGGATCCGCAGGCCGTCCAGGGCGAACCGGAGACCGATCTCGATCTTGCGGCCGAGCCGGATCACGGCGCCCTGGTGCTGCCACCACCAGGAGTTGGTGCGGTAGTGCCAGACGGAGAAGTCCTCGTACCGAGGGTCGGTGTCCGCGACCTCGTTGAGCAGGGCGATCATCGGCTGCCGGACCAGGCGTTCACGATCCGCGCGGCAGCGCTCGCGGGTCGCGTGGGCCGGTTCGCCCTGAAGCTGCCACAACACGTCCATGGCCTGCTCCGGCCAGCCGGTGAACTGTCCGCGCATGCGCGCAGGGTAGCTCACCGCATCGAGTTCCGTGAGCCCTACGAGAGCCAGGCGGCCGTGGACATCATCCAGCCGGACGTCGGCCACATCGGCGGCATCCGGGGGACCCGGAAGCTGGTCGCCACCGCCGAGACCCACTACATGCCGGTCGCCCCGCACAATGTGGGCAGGCCGGTGCTGACCGCCGCCTCGCTCCAGGTCGGCTTCACTGCGCCGAACTTCAAGATCCTGGAGCACTTCAACGACTTCCCGGACGCGGAGATCAAGAAGGTCATCAAGGGCACCCCTCGAGTGGATCCCGAGGACGGCTGCTTCCACCTCTCCCACGGGCCCGGTCTCGGGGTCGAATTGGACGTGGACGCGGCGGCGGCGGGGGTCCCGCAGCAGCGGCCCCGCTTCGTGCTGTGGGCCGAAGGCTGGGAGCGGCGCAAGCCCAAGGGCACCCAATGAGGGGCCGCCGTCCTGGTGTCAGGGGCTACCAGTGAGCACCGCCGTGGTCATCGACGCTCCGGGTGAGCACCGGCTGGCGTTGCATGAGCCCGGCAGCCGGAGGCCGGCGAGGCCTGGTCCGGTGCACGCCTCCGGTATCTGCGACAGCGTCCGCGAGCAGCACACCTACGGTGCGGGAACGCGGCCGATGCCGCCATCTGTCGTGCTGCTGCATGATCAGTATCGGTGGGCATTGATGCCACTGCGCCTGCGGCGTCGGCCCGTCAGGGTCGGCACGCTGATCGTCACTCACTTCGGCTGTTCAGGGTGACGCAGGGACGTAGAGAAGGACGGACAGGATGGGGCGGCAAGACCTCGGCCCCAGACGTCGGCGCACCTTGCTGCATTCGGCTCGCCATCGCCCTTGACAATAGGCAGGTGAATGCCTGCATAATTCGAGCGTGAGCCTTGAAGCAACAGCGATCGACTCGGTGTTCAAGGCGCTGGCCGATCCCACTCGGCGGCTGCTGCTCGACCGCCTACGCGAGCACAACGGGCAGACGCTGCGCGAACTGTGCGAGCGCCTCGGCATGGCGCGGCAGTCGGCGACGCAGCACCTGGACATCCTCGTGCGGGCCAATCTCGTCACCGTGGTACGGCGCGGCCGGGAGCGGCTGCACTACCTCAACCCCGCCCCGATCCATGAGATCGAGGAGCGATGGATCTCCGGCTTCGACAAACCCCGCCTGCAAGCGATCAGTGCCATCAAGCGCCAGGCAGAGGAGTACGCCATGACCAACGCACCCACACCGGTGCCGGACTACGTATACGTCACCTACATCCGCGCCAGTGCGGAGCAGGTGTGGCAAGCCCTGACCGACGCCGACCTGACGGCACGCTACTGGGGACACGCCAACGTCTCCGACTGGCAGCCGGGCTCGGCCTGGGAACACCGGCGAGCCGACGGATCAGGCAAGATCGACGTGGAGGGCCATGTCCTGGAGGCCGAGCCCCCGACCCGGCTGGTCATCACCTTTGACGACGCCCCCGACGCCAAATCGCCGAGAGAGCCGTCGGTCGTCACCTTCCTCGTCGAACCGCATCAGGACATCGTCCGCCTCACCGTGACCCACGAGAACCTCCCAAACCAGGAGATGCTGGGTGGCATCTCGGCCGGCTGGCCGGCCGTGCTGGCCAACCTCAAGTCGATGCTGGAGACCGGCGAGGTCCTGCCGCAGGCGCCCTGGGAGATGTCCCGCGCCCACACCTGAGCCGCGCCTCTCCGCCCCGGTTCATTCCGCATACGCCCGCACAGAGAGGTGCAATACATGCTGGACACCGGCCCACTCCAGGACTCCTACCGAGCGCTGCTCGACGCAGCCGCCACCGTGGCCAACGCCGACCCCAACTCCGCCCCGCCGGACGGCGAGTGGAACGCCGACCAGATCCTCGCGCACGTTTCTCTCATCAGCGCCGCCACCATCGCCGTCGTCGCAGGTATCGCAGCGGGGGCCAACACGACGTACGACAACCGGATCGCCCTCGACACCTGGACCATCCAGCAGACCATTGCGCACGCCGGCGGCAATGTCGGTCTCCGGGACCGCATCCGCGGACAAGCAGCTGCCCTGTGCGCACTCGCCGGAGGTGCCGCCCTCAGCGACACCGAGCTCAGTACGCCGACGCTCGCACGGCTCCTGTCCAACGACACCCTCCTGGTCGATCAGCCCATGCCGCTTCGCGACATCGTCACCGGCCTGGCGGAGGCAGAACTGCCTGGTCACACGAAACAGCTCCTCGCCCTCCTCCCTGACCGGGCCGTGGCCAAGGCCACGCGGTGACCACGACATAGCCGGTCGCCGCCCGACAGGCCGGGCGCATGGGCCGGCGGCACTCACACCCACTGGCCGTCGCTCTGCGCAACACGGCGATGCGGTTGCCCCCTCCCGCGCCGCAACGCGCATGGTCCTTCGACACCACGCCTGGGTCCCACCGAAACTGAGCTGATCCAATTCGAGCCCCGCCAACTCACAGATGGAACAGGCCGTGACCACCCGGCATGTGGTCGGTGAGGCCATGGGCATCCTCATGGGCAGCCGCCACCTCACCGAGGAGCAGGCGTTCGAGGTGCTGCGCCGCTACTCGCAGGAGAACAACGTCAAACTCCGTGAGGTCGCCCGCAGGGTCTGCGAACGGGGCACGGTGACCTGACAGTGGGCGCGGCTCCTCCGGCTCACATTCAGAACCAGAGAAACCTGGCCGGGCCAGCCCCCAAGGGAACGCAGCTGACTCCAGCCTGCCCCTCAAGTTCCCAACACCGTCGCCCTCATGCACCGGCCCGGCCGCTTCACAGGGTCCCGCCGCTCCCAGTGATCAAGGGCGTTCGGCAGCGTCCATGTCACACACTTATGCCGTCCGTCCGCAGCTCGAGCGATGCGTACATACCCGGCTACGGGAGCCGACCAAGGCGGCCTGGACCCCGCTGATCAGTAGCTGATGGTCGTAGCCGACGAAGACGGCGGTCTGGGCGCGGCGGTGGGAAAGTTGTCTTGTCCGGTGCGGGCGGTGCAAAGACGCAGGGAAAGTACGTCTTCCGGATGTGGATGGCGGGGGAAGCTGCCTGCAAGAGTGAGGGAGGGCCGCCGCCTCTGGTCGGCGATGGACGACGGCCGCCGTGCGAGGAGCCGCGATCACCCCAACGGCGACGCCTCGCGCGGAATCGCCTGTGCGGTCTTCGGGACGCGCCGGAGTTCGCCCCGAGTTGAATGGCCGCACCGACGAAGCCGGGGTCCGCAGCGTGGCTCTTCCGCGTCGCGGTCTCCGGCCGGCCGTAATGCAGTAGTGCTGGTGCCAGGACCGGGGCAGGCCGTTCAGGGCCCGTCCCCGTCCTCGTAGGCATGTCTCGCTCTGGGACGCGTTCCCGTGTTGGCCGTGCGGAATCCTCAAACGCGGCAACTGCACGGCAACAGGGCGCAATCCGCCTGTCCGGAAACGGCGGTCACCGGCGAGTGTGCGCGGGTCGGCCTGCCTGAGGTTGCACGGACGTCACGCCGACCGGCAGACCACCGCAGCGTCATGCCGACCTTTCGGTCAGGCGTTGAGAGCCTCGCGCAGGGTGGTGTGGCAGGCGATGACGGTGTCGAGGCCGACGATCTGGATGGTGCGCAGCACGGCCTGGGTCGGTGCGGCCAGGCGCAGCCAGCCGCCGGCTTCGGTGAGGTCGTGGTGGGCGGCGAGGAGGATGTTGATGCCGGTGGAGTCCATGAAGCCGACGTCGCCCATATCGATCACGACGCGGGGGCGGGCGTTGCCGGTGGCGTCCAGGGCCTGCCGCAGTGTCCCGCCGGTCTGGTAGTCGATCTCTCCGCTGAGAGTCAGCACGCGGATGCCTTCGCTGGCGGTGGCAACGACCGACAACTGGCCTGGCTGCTCAGCTTGTTCGGAATCCGCCATTTTTCCCTCAACCATGTTGGTGATACTGGCACACCGGATCTTCACACCCGGGGGTGGCCTGCATCGTACGGGTGATCCCTTTGGATGGCGGAGCCAACTGCCGACCGGGGCCCGCGTCGACCCTGCCCGCGGGGGTACTCGCCACACGGTGCGGGGACGTGCGGGCGGTGAGTGGTCAGCGTAGGGCGGAAGATGAGGGAAGGGAGAGCCATTGAGCGGGGACGGCACAGACCGGGCCGCCGGCCGCTCGTGGCAGGTCATGGTGGCGCTGGAGGGAGGCGGGACCGACATCGCCCGCGCCCGCCATCTGGCCGCCGGTTTCCTCACCCGGCATCAGACCGAGTACGGGCTGGTGGTCTCCCAGCGAGGCCTGGACCTCACGCAGCTGGTGGTCAGTGAACTGGTCACCAACGCCCTCAAGTACGCGCCGGGCCCGGTCCTGATAGATCTGCGGATCGACGGCGCTGAGGTTGAAATAGCGGTGTGGGACTCCGACCCGGTGCTGCCGGTGGCCCGGACCGGGGACGTCGGCCGGGTGGGCCAGCACGGCCTGGAGATCGTGATGGCCGTCGCCCAGGGCTTTGCAGCCCGCAAGGAGCCGGTCGGTAAACGCATCACTGCCCGCATCACGCTCACCGACGAGCCGGTCAGCAGCCCCGCCACACGCCGCCTCTAAAAACGCGGCTCCGACCACCGCCGTCGCCCTGCATAGCGCGGCACGGCGCCGGTGGGCCGGTGCAGCGGATGGCCACAGATGGTCAGCCGAATTCCGGGTCGGTGCCTTCCAGTGCCGGGTGCTCGGAGTCAGGCTTCTGGCGCAGGTCCAGAGAGAAGCGCAGCCGTACACCGGGCTCGCCAGGCTCTCGGGTCGTACGGTTCGCCGGTGCGATCGCGCAGCGCGCGGCGGGCAGCTCCTGGACGGCGGAGGCGGTCGCGTCATCGGCGGCCGCGACTTCCACCGAGCCAGGCCCGGCTCTGCCAGGTTCGCGTCAGTGATCTCCCTCATGCCTGGCTCCCTTTCTCGACCTGGAGTCTGCGCGCGTGAACGGACGCGAATCGGCCCCTCCAACGTGCTCGCACCACCGGAGCGTCAAGTACTGGTACCGGTAGACGGCAGCGGTGCTGTCTGCCGGGCCGGGGCTTGGCCTGCCGGGTCGGCGCCTGCCCCATTTCCTGAGCAATGGACGTCAGGGCGGCCCGATTCCGTCATCGCAGACATCTTGGTGGCCGTCGGACCACACCAAAGTGGTAACAGCTGTTACCGTGAGGGTATGGCGAAGACCCAACTCGGCGTTCGCGTCGACTCCGACGTCAAGGAACTCGCGCAGGCCCGGGCCAGGGACCGCGGCATGGACCTGGGCGAGTACATCGCCCGTCTCGTCATCGAGGACGCCGACGGCCTGCGCCGCCGCGGCCTGGACGCCGCGGGCCGCTTCCTCGACGAACACCAGGACCTCTTCGACGAGGCCGAGGACCAGGACGCCGGCCGCGGCACTCAAGGAGCCCACGCCGCGTAATGGAACTGCACATCGATGTTCCCTGGATTCTTCAGGTCGCCGAACTGGCGGGCGCCGGCGACCCGGCCCCCGACGACTACGGCGTTCCGGTCGCCGCCGTGGCCTGCCACAGGGCCGAGCTCCTGGAACAGCCTGTCTACGACGGTCCCTACGCGCGCGCCGCGGCCCTGGTCCACATCCTGGGCCGGTGCCGCTGGCTGGAGCGTTCCAACATGGCCGTCGCCGCGGCGACCGGCGTGATGTACCTCGAAGCGTCCGGGATCCAGGTCAAACCCGCCCGCGAGGACGCATTGGGATTGCGCGACCTGCTCCGTGACCCCGCTTGCAGCGCCACGAGGATCGCCGCACACTTGCGGACCTGGCCCGTTACCACCTGACGCTCCCGGCCTGCCGTCGGCCGCTCAGAGGGCATGGACGCCACAGCGTCGCGGATCGGTGGGGGCGTGACCCCGACCGGCCGACTGGCCTGATCAAGGCTTTCGGCTGGTCGCGTCGTCGTCCAGGCCCGTTGCCAGAAGCTACCGGGGCATGCCGAGGTAGCGGCGTCGGGCCGGGGGCTCCGCTTCCGGCCTCGTGGAAGTGGTCCTGTGGTCAGCGGGCACAACGAATGCGTGGCGGGGAAGAAGGCCGGTGACGAGCGCTCTGCTGCGGGCCTCTGCCCCGGGTAGGGAGCAGGTTGCCGGAGGCTGCATACTCGGTGATCGTCGCGGGCTGTGGGGCCCGGCACGCTGGGCGGGTTGGAGGGTGTGGGGGAGATGACCGACGTGGACGATCTGGCCGCTGTGGACGTGGTGGAGGATCCTGACACAACGGGGCGCCAAAGTGGTGCTCTGGGACAGTGGTTGCTGCGACACCGGGTGCAGGCGGTCAATCCGGCGTCGGAGGCAGGCGCCGGGGAGTCTCACGCCTGGTGGCAGGTGATGTGCCTGACCGGCGTCGACTACTTCTCCAGCCTGGCCTACGTGCCGGCGATCGCCGCGCTCGCGGCCGGTGCGGTCTCGCCGCTGGCCACGCTTCTGCTCGTGGTGCTGACCCTGGTGGGGATGCTGCCGATGTACCGGCGGGTGGCCGGCGAGAGTCCGCACGGGGCCGGATCGGTGGCGATGCTCGAGGACCTGCTGCCCTTCTGGCGGGGCAAACTGTTCGTCCTGGTCCTGCTCGGGTTCGTGGTGACCTCGTGGATCATCACCATCACCCTCTCCGCGGCCGACGCCTCCGTACACCTGGTGGAGAGTTCCTACGCCCCGCATGCTCTGCAAGGGCATGAGGTCGTCATCACCGTGGCGCTCCTGGTGCTCCTCGGCGGGGTGTTCCTGCTCGGGTTCAGCGAAGCGGTGAGCGTGGCCATCCCTCTGGTCGCCGTCTTCCTCGCGCTCAACGCGGTGACCATCGGCGTCGGCCTGGTGGACGTGTTCACCAGCCCGGACGCCTTCTCGTCCTGGACCGGCGCACTCACCGAGGGCCGGGGATTCGGTGACCTGGCCGAGCCCGCGCTGCTGGCCTTCCCGCTGCTGGTGCTGGGTCTGTCCGGCTTCGAGACCGGGGTGAGCATGATGCCGCTCATCTCCGCCAAGGGCGAGACCGCCGAGCAGCGGCTCAAGTCCCGCATCCGAAACGCCCGCAGGCTGCTCACGACGGCAGCGCTCATCATGAGCGTCTACCTGCTCGCCGCCAGTTTCGTGACCACCGTCCTCATCCCGCACAAGGAGTTCGAAGCGGGCGGTGCGGCCAACGGACGGGCTCTGGCCTGGCTGGCCCACGAACACGTCGGAGAGGCCTTCGGTACCGCCTACGACATCAGCACCATCCTGATCCTCTGGTTCGCGGGCGCCTCCGCGATGGCGGGACTGGTCAACATCGTCCCGCGTTATCTCCCCGCCTACGGCATGGCCCCCGAATGGGGTCGAGCGGTGCGCCCCGTCGTCCTGGTCTACACGGTTCTGTGCGTCATCATCACCATCGCCTTCGATGCCGACATCGACGCCCAGGCCGGCGCCTACGCCACCGGCATCCTCGCCATGATGGTCTCCGGGGCCTTCGCCGTCACCGTCTCCGCGCTGCGCAGCCGCCAGCGCACGCTGTGCGTGGGATTCGCCGCGCTCACCGCGGTGCTGCTCTATGCGCTGGTGGCCAACATCGTCGACAAGCCGGACGGCATCACCATCTCCGCGATGTTCATCGTCGGCATCATCATCATCTCGCTGGTCTCCCGCATCTCACGCACCACCGAACTGCGTGCGGACGAAATCGTGTTCGACGAGGCCGCCCGCCAGTTCATCAGGGACACCCTCGCTCACGACAACGCCATCAACATCGTCGCCAACCGCCGCGAGGCCGGGGACGGCGCCGAGTACGCCGACAAGGAACGCGAACAGCGTGACATCAACCCGGTGCCCGGCCTCGCCGACATCCTGTTCCTGGAGATCGACGTCGTCGACCCTTCCGACTTCAGCGAAACCCTCACCGTCCACGGCGTCGAAGTCGACGGGCACCGGATCCTGCGAGCCGAAGCGCCCGCGGCTCCGAACGCCATCGCCGCGATCCTTCTCACCCTCCACGACACCACCGGCGTCCAGCCGCACTGCTACTTCGCCTGGGCGGAGGGGAGCCCTCTGACGCACATGTTCCGCTACTTCCTCCTCGGACGCGGAGACACGGCCCCCGTCACCCGCGAGATCATCCGCCAGCATCAGCCGGACCCGGCTCGTCGGCCCGGCATCCACGTCGCAGGCTGACACCGCCGTCCGGCCGGTCCCGCTCCGCGACAGTGACAACCCGTGGATGCACAGCAGGTGGCTCTGCAAATGTTCTGTCGGTGATTGGTGGGGGATCAGGGGTTGGTCCAGGGTGCGGCGGCGGCCGGGAGCTGGTTGGGTGAGCGGCTGCGGAAGAAGGCGTGGACCTGCCGTTGGCGGGCCGAGCAGGGGACTGCGGTGTTGCGGAGGCAGTGCCTGAGTGGGGCCCAGTCGCGTTCGACGGGACACTCGGCGGCGCTGCGCCGGGCCGACGGCACGCGGGCTCTCACGTCCCGCGCTGGGGCGGAATTGCATGTCTTCCCAGCGCTGCCCGGGTTGCCTGCGGTGGCTTTGGTGTCGCGTTCGTAGCGGCTCGCGCGACGGGCAGAGGGGACGAAGAGGAAAGCAGTAGGTCCTGTCTTGCAGGTTTCTTGACGAAAGGGCGGGACTGGACACCTGGCGCAGGGCAATGAGCGAGAGGTGAAACGCATTGCGATCGTCGTCCTCGTTCTGGCCGCCGGCATGGTGGCGGTTGGTGCCGCGGTAGGTCTCTCGCCCTGGTGGTGGGCGGCTGCCGTTCCGCTCACCCTGCTGGGTGTGCTGGGTGCGGCGGACCTGCTGCAGCGCCGGCATTCGGTGCTGCGCAACTATCCCGTCCTGGGCCATGCCCGCTTCCTTCTGGAGCGGATCCGCCCGGAGCTGCAGCAGTACTTCATCGAGCGGAACTTCGACGGGCGCCCCTTCGACCGGGATGTCCGCACCATCGTCTACGAGCGGGCGAAAGGCACCGACGCCGAGCAGCCGTACGGCACCGAACGGGACGTCTATCTGCCCGGCTACGAGTTCCTGGTGCCGTCGATGGCGCCGTGCCCGGTGCCGAAGACGCCTCCGCGGGTGCAGATCGGCGGACCCGACTGCGCCCGCCCCTACGACATGGCACTGCTGAACGTGTCGGCGATGAGCTTCGGCTCGCTGTCCTCCAACGCGATCCTCGCCCTCAACGGCGGCGCGGCGGCCGGGGGTTTCGCCCACGACACGGGGGAGGGCGGCCTGTCGGAGTACCACCTGAAGCCGGGTGGGGACCTGGTCTGGGAGATCGGCACCGGCTACTTCGGCTGCCGTACCCAGGACGGCGACTTCGACCCCGTCGAGTTCGCCGACAAGGCCGCCCACGATCACGTCAAGTGTGTGTCCCTGAAGCTCTCGCAGGGCGCCAAACCGGGCATCGGCGGAGTCCTGCCGGGGGCGAAGGTCAACGCCGAGATAGCGAAGGTACGGGACGTGCCCGAGGGGCGGACGGTGATCTCGCCGCCGTACCACAAGGTGTTCTCCACCCCGCGCGAACTCGTCCGCTTCATCGCCCGGATGCGCGAGCTCTCCGGTGGCAAGCCGGCCGGATTCAAACTGTGCGTGGGCTCGCGCCGGCAGTTCCTCGCCGTGTGCAAGGCCATGCTGGCGGAGGGCACGGCCCCCGACTTCATCATCGTGGACGGAGGCGAGGGCGGCACCGGAGCCGCTCCTCTGGAGTTCGCCGACCACGTGGGAACCCCGCTGACCGAGGGCCTGCTCACCGTGCACAACGCCCTCGTCGGCGCGGGCCTGCGCGACCGGATCAGGATCGGAGCCAGCGGCAAGATCGCCACGGGCACCGATCTGGTGAAACGCCTGGTGCAGGGCGCCGACTACGGCAACGCGGCGCGGGCGATGATGTTCGCCGTCGGCTGCATCCAGGCCCAGCGCTGCCACACCAACACCTGCCCCACAGGAGTGACGACCCAGGACCCCCGACGCGCCCGCGCCCTCGACGTCGGTGACAAGACGCCGCGCGTCCAGCGCTTCCAGGAAGCGACCGTGGCCAGCGCCCTGCAGCTCATGGCGTCCATGGGCGTCACCGATCCCGCCGACCTGCGTCCGCACATGCTGCGCCGACGCATCGACCCCTACACCGAGTGCTCCTACGAGGAGCTGTACGAGTGGCTCGAACCGGGGCAGTTGCTCGCCGAGCCGCCTGCCGCCTGGGCGGCCGACTGGACCGCCGCCGATCCCGACCGATTCACCGTCTGAAAAACCGGAGGACTCACGTGGCCCGCACCGTCGCCCGCGTCATCGTGGACGCACTGAGCGAACTCGGCGTGCAGCAGGTGTTCGGCGTCGTGGGAGACGCGCTGAACCCCCTGACGGACGCCATTCGCACCACCGAGAACCTGGAGTGGGTGGGTTGCCGGCACGAGGAGGCGGCGGCGTTCGCCGCGAGCGCCCAGTCGCAGCTCTCGGGCACCCTCGGTGTCTGCATGGGCACGGTCGGACCCGGTTCCGTCCACCTGCTCAACGGACTGTACGACGCGGCCAAGAGCCACACCCCCGTCCTGGCGATCGCCGGGCAGGTACCGCTCGCCGAGCTCGGTACCGACTACTTCCAGGAAGTCGACAACGACGCGCTCTTCACGGACGTGGCCGTCTTCCGCGCGACCATCACCTCTCCCGACCAGCTGCCGCAGATGCTGGAGACGGCGGTGCGTCACGCCCTGGGCCGCAAGGGGGTCGCTGTCCTGACCGTGCCCGGCGACCTGGGCGAGCGCGAACTGACCTCGGACCGCCCGGCCCGCTTCTCACTGAACGCCCCGCTCAGCCGGCCCGAGGAATCCGCCGTACGGCAGGCCGCCGAACTCCTGGGCCGCTCCGAGCGGGTCACGCTGCTCGTCGGACGGGGCGCACGCGGTGCGCGCGAGGACGTGCTGGCCCTCGCCGACCGGCTGGCCGCACCCATGGTGCTCACGCTCAAGGCCAAGGAGGGCTTCGAGGGCGACACCAATCCGTTCCAGGTCGGCCAGACCGGGCTGATCGGCAACCCGGCCGCCGCGTCGGCCCTGCAGGACGCGGACACCCTGCTGCTCCTGGGGACCGACTTCCCCTACCGGGACTGGTATCCGGAGGGGAAGACCGTCATCCAGGTGGACACCGAGCCCGCCCACATCGGGCGGCGCGTGCCGGTCGACGTCGGCCTCGTCGGCGACACGGGCGTGACCGTCCGCGACCTCCTCACCCATCTCGCCGCCGCGCCCGCCGGGACGGACGGTGCGCGGGACCGCTCGCACCTGGAGAAGGCACGTGAGCGCTTCGAGCACTGGCGCGAGGGCCAGGCACGGCTGGCCGACCCGGCACACGACAGGGGCCTGCTCGGCCGTGTGCGTTCCTCCCTCGACAACCGCACCCACGACATCCGGCCGGAGGCGCTGGCGGCCGTGGTGGACCGGCTCGCCGACGACGACGCCGTCTTCACCTCCGACACGGGCATGGCGACGGTGTGGCTCTCCCGGTTCGTCGAGATGCGGGGCGAGCGGCGGCTCATCGGCTCCTACAACCTCGGCTCCATGGCCAACGCGATGCCGCAGGCGCTCGGCGCCCAGTGCCTGGACCGCGAGCGGCAGGTCGTGGCCTTCTGCGGGGACGGCGGGCTGAGCATGCTCCTCGGCGACCTCATGACACTGAAGACGCACCAGCTCCCCGTGAAGCTCGTCGTCTTCGACAACCGCCGCCTGGGCATGGTCAAACTCGAACAGGAACAGGTCGGGCTGCCGGAGTTCGGCACCGTCCTGGACAACCCCGACTTCGCCGCCGTAGCCACGGCCACGGGCATCCCCGGAATCCGGGTGACCGACCCGGCCGACCTGGAGAAGGCCGTACGCCGCGCCTTCGGCACCCCCGGTCCTGTGCTGCTCGACGTGCTCACCAACCCGGACGAGATCGCGGTGCCGGCCAAGCCGACCGTCGAGCAGGGCTGGGGGTTCGCCGTGGCCAAGGTCAAGGAGATCGTGCGCAGCCACGGAGACGACAGCACGCGCTGAGACCGCCCCGGAGCGGAGGTGAGGGAACCGAGCGGCCTGGTTGTCGACGTCGGTGAAGGCGCGTTGATCGCGAGGAGGATGGACTGGCCGATGCTTCGCGGCGGTGGGCTGGGACATGCCGCTGACGAGATACACCCGGTGCCGCCCTCGTGTGAGGCGGTGTGCGACCCCAGCTCCGTCAATGCATCTCAGTGTGAGGAACGGCAGGTGTTGCGGTGGGCGATGTCGAGGACGAAGCGCTCGGGGCGGTGCAGTTGCTGCGTCGTGTAGGAGGGCTTGCTGTCGAACGCGGCCCCGAAGGTGACGACGCCTTCGAAGTCGCCTGTCAGTGCGAAGCCCTTGAGTTTCGGCAGATTCAGCTTGATCAGGCGTGGGCCTTTGTAGACGTTCCTGCCCGCGTTGTTGTGGGCTGCGGCTGGGGAGAGTTTGATCTCCAGGAAGTGCTTCCCGGCCAGCGGGACCTTCTTCCCCGAGCTGTCGTAGCGGAGTTCCTTGACACGCGTGACGGTGGTCGGCGGCAGTTTGCCCTTCACGTCGATGACGACTCGGTCGAAGGAGCAGTGACCGGCGATCCTGGCGTTGACCACGAGACTCGTGGACGGTGCCGGGGATGTGGCGGCGGCAGAGGTCGACGCTGCGGTGCCGGCCAGCAGGAGTGCGCTCGCGGTGATGGCCATGAGGCGATGGTGGGTGTACATGACGCCCCCTTCTGAGACGTCGGGGACTGGTGGTCACAGTATGAGACATATGTGAGGGTCATACGGTTGCATGCTTTGGCGAATGATTCTCATGTACTGAAGTGCGATCGCCGACCTCGACGGTCGCCGGCATAGCCGCGGTCAGCCTAAACCCGGGTGATCTGCGGCTGGGTGAGGCGCAGCCGCCAGAACACGTAGGGGGCGGCATCGCGGTCCACCCCTTCCAGGACGGCGCGCACATCCTGGGGCTTCTGCGGCATCGCCACCAGATACGAGAAAACCGCCACTTCCTACGAAGCAGCGGTCAAACTCGCGTCATTCCTGCTCTGGGAAAGATCCGTTTTCGAAGACGATCCCTAGCCTCCGGCTTTCACGAGCAGTGCCGTCTACCGCTTGATCAGAGATGCGAGGAGCGCTCCTGGCCTGCGCAGATGAGACCAGTGGAGGGTCGTGGACGTTGCTGCGGAAGCGCACTTCTCGGATGAAGAGTGCTGACCTGTATCTGCAGGTCGTGTCCAGCGTGTCGGCCCTTGGGATCAGACGGGTGAGGTGCTGCTGGTCGAGACAGTCCGCAACACCGGCTCGCATCAGGGAATAATGATCAGCTGCCTGTGCGCATCACTTGGGGGGTCTTTGTGAGTCTGAGTCCGCGTGAGGTGTTTCTCCGCCTTGTTCATGGGGTCGCCGACGGGAACTCAAGCGAGTTGCCTGACCTGTACGGCGAGGTTACGGATGTCCGGCATCCGATGGCGACGCCGGAGGCCGAGCCGTTGACGAGTCGGCGTGCGCTCCGGGAGCACTTCACGGTGCCGCCGGAAATGCGGGAGTCCTTGCCGAAGAGGAGTGTCGTCGAGGTCGTCGTCCACGAGACCGCCGATCCTGAAGTGATCGTCGCCGAGTTCGCCTACGAGTTCATGTTGCCGGACGACTCCAGGTCCAAGGTGCCCTGCGTCTTCGTCATGCGTGTGCGGGACGGTCAGATCATCGAGTCTCGCGATTACATCGACCCGATCCGTACGTACACGGCCCGCGGGGACCTCGACCGCCTCCTCGCGTCGTTGCGTAAGGGCGTTTCCTAACCTCGCGCTTTCCGAGGTGGGCTGTCCATCTGTTGATGATGAACGTAGAAAGTGCCTCTGACCAGCGAGAATGAGGATTGATGAGGTCCTTGTTCCCGCCACCGCCGGAGGCACTTTCCAGGTGAAGAAGCGTATCGGGTTCTATCCGCGTGTCCGCGCCGAGGGCGGTGGTCGCGGCGTGGTTTCGCAGGCCGGTGCGGTGCTGCCGGCCGAGACGGCCCGCAAGACCGGTCTGGATGCGGCGATGTCGGCGGCGCTTGAGCCGTGGCGCAAGCCGCGGGCGGTGCACGGTCCGGGAAAGATCCTGCTCGATGTGGCGCTTGCCCTCGCGCTGGGCGGGGGACTGCCTAGCCGACGTGGCCCTGTTGCGGGCTGAGCCAGCCGTGATCGGGCCGGTGGCTTCCGACCCGACGGTCTCTCGCCTGGTCGGACAGCTGGCCTCGGGCGGCAAGCGGGTCCTGGCCGCGCTGCGCACCACCCGTGCCGAAGTGCGGGAACACGTCTGGCAGTTGGCCGGTGACGCGGCGCCGGATGCGGGCGGGCAGGTGATCGTGGACATCGACGGGGTCCTCGTCCTGGCGCACTCCGAGAAGCAGGACGCCGGCGCGACCTGGAAGAAGACGTTCGGGCACCACCCGCTGATGGGGTTCGTCGACCAACACGGCCGCGGTGGGTCTGGCGAGCCGGTCGTGGGCCTGCTGCGGCCCGGCAACGCTGGCTCCAACACCGGCGCCGACCACATCGAAGCCACGAAACTGGCCTTCGCCCAGCTGCCGAATCGGCTCCGGCGCGGGCGTCAGACGCTGATCCGTACCGACTCCGGCGGCGGCACCCATGAGTTCGTCGCCTGGCTCGCCCGGCGCGGGCGGTGGCTGTCGTACTCGGTCGGGATGACCATCACCGACGCCGTCCACCAGGCCGTCCTGAGGTCCCGGCCTCGGCCTGGACGCCGGCCGTGGAACCCGACGGCGACATCCGCGACGGCGCCTGGGTGGCCGAACTCGCCGGCGACTTCCTGACGGGCTGGCCGACGGGCCTGCGGCTGATCGTGCGCAATGAGCGGCCGCACCCCGGCGCCCAGTTGCGCTTCACCGACGCCGACGGCATGCGGTTGACCTAATCCGGAGTTAAGAACGGTCCGACGGCACGGGTAGTCAGGCGGACTGTTCGAGTGCTGTGGGCTGCGTGGGCACCGGACGGACGCCTACGACTGACCGGGCCGCGACGCCTCGAAGCAGATCGCGCGGCGGCAGGTGTCCCTCGCAGTCCACCAGAACGAGGTGACGGTGTTGGCGCCCGCGGGTGTCGGACGGATGCCTAGACATCACCAGGTCCTGCGCCTGTATGTAGAGCGGCGACGCCCGGCACCTGCGAGCGTCAACACCCCACTCGTGATCACTCGTTGGAGTTGGTGGTGCGAGCCCGCGCCACGGTGACCTCTCATTAAGAGGTCCTAACAAAGGCGTTGGACGTGGCGGTGGGTGATCAGACACGTGGCGAGGCCGAGGAACGCTTCGTGGATGTCGTCGCGTCTCTCC
>NZ_JBVIHJ010000047.1:0-19646 GCF_055570355.1 Streptomyces sp. NPDC031225
AGTTGCGCACCATGCCTGCGGGGAAGGAGGGGGGGGGGGTGGCGGTGAGCTGTTTTTTGGGGGCGGAAAAAAAAAACCCATCTTGGCCCCCCCCCCCCCGGGGGGGGGGGGGGGGGCCCCCCCTCCCCCCCCCCCCCCCACTGTGTTTCACGTGAAACGTCACTCGGCGATGAAGTCCTCAAGGTCCCGGACGATCGCGGCCTTCGGCTTGGCACCGACGATCGTCTTGGCGACCTCGCCACCCTGGTACACGTTGAGGGTCGGGATGGACATGACGCCGTACTTGGCGGCCGTACCCGGGTTTTCGTCGATGTTCAGCTTGACGATCTCGATCTTGTCGCCGTACTCGGCGGCAATCGCCTCAAGGGACGGCGCGATCTGACGGCACGGACCGCACCAGGCAGCCCAGAAGTCCACCAGGACAGGCTTGTCGCTCTTCAGGACGTCCTGCTCGAAGGAATCGTCAGTCACATTCTTCAGGGTGCCGGCCACGGCGGGCTCCTTAGCTATTTGGTGCGGTGGGGCGGAACAGGGGGTCAGACAGTGGTCTTCTCGGGTTCGGCCTTCTCCTCGTCCGCGAGGGCGGCGAGGAAACGCTCGGCGTCGAGAGCGGCGGAACATCCGGTGCCGGCCGCGGTGATGGCCTGGCGGTAGGTGTGGTCGACCACGTCGCCGGCACCGAAGACACCGGTGATGTTGGTGCGAGTGGAGGGCGCCTCCACCTTGAGGTAGCCCTCACCGTCCAGGTCGAGCTGGCCCTTGAAGAGCTCCGTGCGCGGGTCGTGGCCGATCGCGATGAACAGACCGGTGACCGCCAGGTCCGAGAGCTCGCCGGTCTTGAGGTTGCGCAGCTTCAGACTCTGGAGCTTCGGGTCACCCTGGATCTCGGCGACCTCGCTGTCCCACACGAACTTGATCTTCGGATCGGCGAAGGCACGCTCCTGCATCGCCTTGGAAGCGCGGAGGGTGTCCCGACGGTGGACGATCGTCACGGACTTGGCGAAGCGTGACAGGAAGGTCGCCTCCTCCATCGCGGTGTCGCCACCGCCGATGACGGCGATGTCGTGGTCCTTGAAGAAGAAGCCGTCACAGGTGGCACACCAGGAGACACCGCGGCCGGAGAGGGCGTCCTCGTTCGGCAGGCCGAGCTTGCGATGCTGCGAACCGGTGGTGACGATCACGGCCTTCGCCTGGTGGACCGTGCCCGAGGTGTCGGTGACGGTCTTGATCTCACCGGTCAGGTCGACGCTGACGATGTCGTCCGGAATGAGTTCGGCACCGAAGCGTTCGGCCTGGGCGCGCATGTTGTCCATGAGCTCGGGGCCCATGATGCCGTCCTGGAAGCCGGGGAAGTTCTCCACCTCGGTGGTGTTCATCAGCGCACCGCCCGCGGTGACGGCGCCCTCGAACACCAGCGGCTTCAGCGACGCGCGCGCGGTGTAGAGCGCCGCCGTGTAGCCGGCGGGCCCGGAGCCGATGATGATCACGTTACGAACGTCGCTCACGGCTTGGTTCCTCGTCTCTGGACTGCGTCGTCGGACCGGTGGAGCCCTCTCAGAACTCTCACCCCACCCAACGGATCCTAAGGGGCGCGCATTCCCGGTGTGTCCGGGCACACGGAGAGGCCACACAGTACGAAATACCACGCAGGACGGAGACGAAAGCGTGAGCGTTCAGGAGTGTGCGTAGGACTGCTTCAGCAGAATCTTCGCTGTGCCGGTCGGAGCGTTCTTCACGCAGGACGCATCCATGATGTAGGCGTTGACCCGGGCGCTGTCGGAGGGGTCACGCAGTACGACGAGCAATGCGTCCATGCCCTTGTAGATGCCGTCCTCGGTCGCGAGGGCCGTGCCCTTGCTGTGGATGCCCTTTTGGATGCAGGCGGGGACCAAGGGCTGCTTCTTCAGGAAGGGGTGGTCGCCACTGGGGACGGACGCCACTCCCATGCTGCTGCTGTCCTGCGGTGTGCGGGACCCGCCGGTGGCGGATCGGTTCGTGCTGAGGAGATCGGAGATCTGCTTCTCGAGCTTGCTGTCGGAGAAGGTGTCTGCGGCGGAGACCTGGCCTCCGTCCGACGACTTTCCGTCGTCCAGCGATGACAACAGCACGGAGCCGAATCCCAGAGCTGCGACCGCGAAGACGGTGCCCATAACAACGGTCCGGCGTCGGCCGTTCCGTTGCCGTTCCTTGCGGCCGGGTCCGGTGGTCGTTGTGCGGGCGTGCCCCGTGGGCCGGTCGGTGGCCGGCGATGTTTCACGTGAAACATGCGCGCTCTCCACCGGTGGTGGGGCGTTCACCGCATCAGGAGCCGTGGCATGCAAGAGCGCTTCCGCGGCCAGAGCCGCGTCGATCCTGCCGGCGACGTCGGCGGGCATACGTGGGGGGCCCGGCAGCGTGCCGAGCAAACCGCGGATCTCCTCCAGCGACGCGTGGACGTCCGCGCAGAGTTCGCATTCGTCCAGATGCCGACGTACATCCGCGGTCCTGGACGTGGGAAGGACACCTTCGGTGAGGTCGGAGATCTCCGCGACATCCGGGTGCCCGGCTGTGCCTGTCGTGGAAGTCACGCTCGCCCACCTCCACCCTTCACTACAGCTGAATCGCTTGGTCCCGAATCCGGCGGCCCCTCTGAGGGAGGTCCCGCTGCGGGTGGGACGGAAGTCCCCTGCGTCCGGTTCCGTCCTGAGCCCCCCTGTGTGCCGTCACCGGCGTTTTCTGGCCGGAGGTGGGTCAGCAGGGGGAGGAGTCTGGCTCTGCCTCGGGCGCAGCGGCTCTTCACCGTCCCTGTCGGTACGTCGAGCATGTGGGCGGCTTCGGCGACCGGGTAGCCCTGCATGTCCACCAGGACGAGAGCGGCCCGCTGGTCGGGCGGAAGCGTGCCGAGCGCCTCCAGCAGCTGGCGGTGGAGGTCGTTGCGCTCGGCAGGCGCCGAGGCTTCTTCGTGCGGCTCCAGGAGCTGTTCCAGGCGCTCGGTGTCGTCGACCGGAGAGGTCTTGCGGGAGGCAGCCTTGCGGGCCCGGTCCAGGCAGGCGTTCACCGTGATCCGGTGCAGCCAGGTCGTGACGGCCGACTGGCCCCGGAAGGTGTGAGCGGCCCGGTAGGCGGAGACAAGCGCGTCCTGGACGGCGTCAGCGGCCTCCTCGCGGTCCCCGAGAGTCCGGAGAGCCACCGCCCACAGCCGGTCCCGATGCCGGCGCACGATCTCACCGAAGGCGTCGGGGTCGCCGTCTACGTGGCGGGCCAGGAGGTCCTGATCGCTGGTGTCGCCATACACGGTGTCATCTGCCATCGGACCCCCTCCCCTTGTCTGCGGTGAACTTTCAGCCGGTGAACTTCACGTTGGTGATGGCCTGCTTGTAGCCGGCGTCGCTGTAGTTCGCGGAATCGGCCCCGGAATACGGCAGAGCGGTCAGCCAGACCAGCACGTAACGGCTCTTCACCGGCTTGTCGACCTTCACGTTCGCTGAGGCGCTCTTCGTCTTCGCTGTGCCCAGTTTCTGCATTGAGCTCAGCGGTGTGGAGGACCCCAGCGAGCCGGTGGCGTACAGCTCGACCGTGGTGTGGTTGCCGCCGTACCGGAACGACAGGGTCGCTGCCGACACTTCCTGGGCGGAACCGAGGTCGTAGACGATGCCGACGCCGGGCTTTATCACCATGTCCGGACCGTCCGTGTAGCTGCTGGTCCGCCATCCTGTGGTCGAGCTGCCGTCGTACGTCAGCTGCACATCACCTGGATGCTGTGCGTCACCCTCGGCGACGTACTCTTCGGCTCCCTTAATGCTGAGCGTCTTCGTCGGCTTCGGCGCCGTGCTGTTCTTGTCGCCGTCGTCGGTCGGCTGGGTCTGGTTCTCGTCCGACTTGCCGCTCTGGTCCATCAACGCGTCGGCGAGCTGCCAACTGCCCAGGCCCAGCGCGGCGATGAGGAGGGCCGAGACCGCCCACTTCAGGGCTCGGCCGGTGCGACTCTGCAGCGGCGGGGGTGGTACCGAGACCGGCTGGGTGACGCCGGGGCGCGGTGCCGGGCGGCCGTACGTGCCCTGCTGATACGTCGTGCGCTGGTACTCGGGCGGGGCCGTGAACACCGGCTCCGGCGGGCGGATGCGGGGCATCTCACCGATCGCCTTGACCAGTTCCTCGGGCGTGGTGCACGCCGACTCGTGACGGGAGGCCGTCGCACCGTCGTTGGCGAGCGCTCGCATCGCCAGCTCGGACAGCCCGCGGTGGACGCCCGCCCGCACCTGGTCGGGTGCGATGAGTCCGACGTCCTTGGGCAGACCGGCGAGGCCGTAGGCGTCGTTCTCGTACGGCCAGCGCTGAGTGAGGGCCGCGTACAGGAGGGCTCCGATGGACTCGGTGTCCGTCCGCTGCGGCGTCTCCGAACTGGCGCCGCGCAGCGCGGCGTTCACGGCGAGACCGCGGATGCGCCACTGACCGCTCGAGGTACGCAGGATCGCGTTCGGATTCAGCCGCAGGTGCGCGAGGCCTTCACGGTGGGCCGCGGCCATGGCGGAGGCCACCTGACTGACCATCTGGTAGGCGTCGAACACCTCCAGCGGGCCCGGGGCGAGGAGCGCGGTCAGCTCGGTCGCGTCGGGAAGCCACTCGTGGACGACGTAGACGAGATCGTTCTCCTCGACGGCGTCCAGGACCTGCACGAACCGCGGGTCGCCCAGCAGCGCGGAGGAACGGGCCGCGGCCAGGACGGAACGCGCCCGCGCATGGTCGGCGGGCAGGATGTGTACGCCGACGGCCCGACGGAGTTTCTCGTCGACGGCCCGCCAGCTGCTGAAGCCGTCCAGACGGGTGACGCACTCCTCGAGACGGTAGCGTCTGGCGAGTTTGTGGCCGCTGTGCAACTCCGGCGGTGACGCCTTGCCAGGATTGTCGGTCCCGCCACTCCCCTGTGCCTCGACGTCTTCCGTGTCCCGCTCCCGGTTCTTGGCCACGCCGTCGGCCGTGGACTGGTCCGCCTTGGCGGTCAGCGGTTCGTCACCGCTGTTGTCTGCCACGTCGACGGCAGCCGTGCTCCGTTCCGCCACCGTCGTTCCCTGCCTCCCCATTCGTTGCGCGTCGTGCGACGCAGAACCCAATTGTGCCCACAGTCCGCCGCTATGCACGACACACGGTGGCGGCCGATGGTTGTGCGCGTACCCCCGCCTCAGCGCCCCAGACGCCCCCGGACCATGCCGACCAGGGAGTTCAGCTCCTCGATGCGCATCTTGCGTGCCGCGACAAAGAAGATCCCGAGCAGGACAGCTCCGCCGGCGATCAGCGCGGCGAACGAACCGATGACCCCCTGACCGAGCGAGTGACCGATGCCGTAGCAGGCCGCCCCACTGAGCAGAGCCGCAGGTACGGAGGCGATGCAGAGGCGGGCGTAGGTCCGCAGGACGCGGGTGCCGTCCAGGTCGCCACCGAGGCGTTTGCGTAGCCGACTCCAGGCGACGCCGACGCCGATCGCGTACGCGAGGCCGTACGACGCAGCCATGCCCGCCACGGCCCAGCGCGGCGGCAGAAGCACGTAACACAGCGCCGAGGCGCCCGCGTTGACCGCGGCCACGATGACCGTGTTGTAGAAGGGCGTCCGGGTGTCCTCGTAGGCGTAGAAGGCGCGCAGGACGACGTACTGCACGGAGTAAGGGATCAGGCCGAGGGCGAACGCCATCAGCATGAAGCCCATGTTCGTGGCCTCGCTGGTACCTGAGGAGCCGAAGATCAGTGTGCACATCGGGATGCCGAGAGCGAGGAATCCGAAGGCGATCGGGACGATCGCGACGGCCGTGGTGCGCAGGCCCTGGGAGATGTCATCGCGGACTGCGCCGCCGTCGTCCTCGGCCGCCGAGCGGGCCAGCCGCGGCAGCAGGGCCGCCATCAGGGAGACGGTGATAATGGCTTGCGGCAGGCCCCAGATGAGCTGGGCATTGGCGTAAGCGGCGAAACCTGTGCCGTCGACAGGGGACGCCTTGCCGGACGCGGTGGACAACTGGGTGACGACGAGGGCGCCGGCCTGGTTGGCGAGGACGAACAGCACGGTCCACTTGGCGAGCGTCACGGCCTTGCCAAGGCCGTGGCCCTTCCAGTCGAAGCGCAACCGCATTCGGAAGCCGGTCTCGCGCAGGTACGGGATCATCGCCAGCGCCTGGACCACAAGACCTAGCAGGACACCGATGCCGAGAAGGCGCTGCCCCTCCGGCGGGATGTTTGTGACCTTCATGCCGGAGTCGGCCGCCGTGCCGTAGACCCACATGAACATGCCGAGCGTCACGATGATGACGATGTTGTTCAGGACCGGGGTCCACATCATCGCGCCGAACTTCCCGCGCGCGTTGAGGATCTGCCCCATCACCACGTGGATGCCCATGAAGAAGATCGAGGGCAGGAAGTACTGGACGAAGGTGATGCCGACCTTGTTCGCGTTTGGGTCGCTGGCCACAGAGTCGGACAGCAGCCGGATCAGGAGTGGTGCGCCGAGGATCGCGAGCGCGGTCAGGGCGCCGAGCGCCACCATCACCAGGGTCAGCAGCCGGTTGGCGTACGCCTCGCCGCCGTCCTCGTCCTCCTTCATGGCGCGCACGAGCTGCGGCACGAAGACTGAGTTGAGGCCGCCGCCGACGGTCAGGATGTAGATCATCGTCGGCAGCTGGTAGGCGACCTGGAAAGTGTCGCCGAGAAGGCCGACGCCGAGTGCCGACACGATCAGCGCCGAGCGGATGAAGCCGGTGAGGCGGGAGACCATCGTGCCGGCCGCCATCACGGCGCTCGACTTCAGCAGGCCCGTGGCCTTCCCGCCCTTCTTGGCGGGAGCCGTGGGGACAGCGGGCGGTGCCGTCTGAGCGAGGGCCGGCGCGGTCCCGAGGTTCATGGTCTCGTCGGCCGAGGGCGCAGGCGCCGCGGGTGCCTGGAACTGCGGCGCCCGTGACGGGCCGCCAGGAGCCGGTGTCGGGCCGGGTACCGACGGGGGATCCGTCGGGCGGCCGCCTCCCTGCTGCTGGTCGCGGAAGAGGTGCGCGAAGGCGTCCGGCTCGTGACGCGCCTCGCCGGCCTGGGTCACCAGGTCGTCGACGCCCACGAACTGGGTGGTGCGGGGGTTGTCGCCGTACGGCAGGAACTGCGTCGGGCCCTCCGGCTCCGGTGCCGGGGTCTGCGCCCACACGTGCGGGTCGGGAGCGTACGGGGACTGAGGCGGCTGCGAGTACAGCGGTTGCTGCGGCTGATAGGTGCCAGGGGGCGGCGGGGGGTGTGCCGCACGGTCGTAGAGGGCCTCCGTGACCGGGTCCTGGGCGTGGAGGTCCTGCGCCCGGTAGGGATCCTGGTCGTAAGCGTCCTGGAGGTACATGTCCGCGGGCGGCTGCGGCGGAACCTGGCCGGGCTCGGGCGGGGGGCCTTCGGGGGGACCCGAGTTGCCCGCGCCCTGACTGTCACCGTCGTACGGCGCGTTCATGGTTACCCACCTCATCGTCCCGGGCCCACCGGCCACGACATCCTCAACGGTCCACTCTCTCACCCGTGCCGGACGGGCCGGCGTTTTCCGCTGCGGTGTCCGCTGTCAGGTCACTCGGCTGCTCCGGGTCGTCTGCCCCGGCGCCGGTACCGGACTCTTCCTTGAGACGGTCATCGGGGCCCTCGGGGTTCTCCGGGCCGTCCACGGTCTCGCCGGCCTCGTCATCGGGGCCGTTCTGTCCGGCCTCACGGGCAGCCGCTCGCTTGCGCTGGGTGTACATCCGGAATCCTGCCAGTACCAGAAGCAGGACCCCACCACCGATGACCAGCATCACCGTGGCCGTGAACTCGGTGACCTTCACGTCGAACCTGACGGAATTGCCGTAGGGCTGGCCGTCCTCCGTGTACAGCTGGGCGATCACCGCGGCCTTGCCGTTGGCGTTGGCGGTCGTGGTGAACTTCACCGTCTGGCTGTGGCCGCCCGAGACTTCGACCGCCTGCTCGGAGTAGGAGTAGCCACCGATCTCGAGCCGGTTCGGACTCAGCGACGTCAGCCGCAGCCTCAGGTGCTGCACGCCCTGCACCAGGTTGTTCTGAACCGTCACGGGGATGGTGGCGCTGCGGCCGGAGAGCTTGGTCTCCGACTTGTCGATCAGGCTGACCTGGGAGGTCAGTTCCTTGAGGTACGTCTCGACATCGCTGCGGAAGCCGCTCGCCTCGGCTGCCCGGCCCCGCCACGACGTGGACATCCCACGGTTCACGGCCCGTCCGAAGGGCGTCACGACGCGGGACTGGTCGGACAGGATCACCTTGAAGTTGTCGAGCATGCCCTGTGTGGCCGCGATCTGCCGGAACGCCGACTTCGACAGCTCCTGCTTGCGCAGTGAGGCGGGGTAGGCGGACGCCGAGGGCACCTTGGTGGTGGCCCCGGGGTCGGGCTTGGCCGCGGCCGCCGCCGTGAGCTTCTGGGTCTCGGACCAGTTGCCGCTCTCCAAGGCGGTGATCGCCTCGGCCATGGCACCGGCCTGGCTCGCCGTGGGCATGCGCTGCGGGGCGACGACGATGCTGCGCTGCTTGTGCGTCTGGAGACCGAGAGCGAGGCTCTGGGCGAGGAACTTCTGGACGGCGAGCGTCGCGGTCGAAGCCTTCGTCAGATCGCCCTGGAACGCCGTCGACAGCCGGGCGTCCGCGACGACGGCCGTGGTGCCGCCACCGATGGGACGGGCAGCGGAGGGCGTGTAGGAGAGGCCTCCGGTTTCCTGGAGGCTGTCGCTGCGAGCGATCACCTTGTCGGCGCCGGCAGAGGTGGCGACCTTGACGATCGACGGGTCCACCGCGCCGTTCACGGGCCAGGCGAAGTCGCTGCTCGGTGTCACGTGGAGCACGGTCTTCACCGTGGTGGCCGCGACGTCGGTGGCCTCGTCGAGATGGCTGAGCGAGCCGGTGACGCTCGTGCCGTTGTGGGCGAGGGAGGCGAGGTCGGGATCGGCGAAGGGCAGCGCGACGACCTCCTGGTCCTCCACCGCCTTCTGAAGCTTCGCCAGCCACTGCTTGGCGATCGCCTGGTGGGTGCCCGCGGTCGTGGTGTCGCCCTCACCCTGGATCCGATAGCTGCGGGTCATCGCGTCGACGGACGCCAGCAGGTCCGGGTCGATCACCCACGTGACATCGAGGTCCTCGCCCAGCGACAGCATCTGGTCCAGTCGGCCACCCGCCGAGATCTCCTCGGCGAGGTCGTCGTTGAGGAAGACCGGCGTCTGCTGCGCGTTCGATCCCGTCTCCGCCGTCATGTGAACGGTGGAGACCAGCGGCCACAGGAACGTCGTCTTCGTCTTCGTGTCCGCCTCGTCGGACTGCCACGGCAGGAAGGTCCGCCGGACGCCGAGCATCTGGTCCCACGACTGTGCCGAGGTCTTGCCCGAGAGGGACACGGCGAACTGGTAGACGCCGGCGTCACCGAGGTCCAGCTTGTCGACCGGCACGGAGATGGAGAAGGGCTGGGCCACTCCGGGGGTCAGCTGCGCGAACTTCGCGACGTACTTGCCGCCGACCTCCGACCCGGCGGCCCCCTGAAGGGAGTCGCTGTCTTCGGTGACGGTGTCGATCGACGAGCGGGTGTTCAGTTCGGGGCCCACCCACAGTCCCACATGGGCTGCGGTGACGGCCTTTTTCCCGTTGTTGGTCACCGTCCCGGACACGGTGATCGTGTCACCCTCCGTAGGGGTGCTGGGGCTGAGTGTGTCGACAGCGACGGACACAGAACCGGAGTCGGCAGCGGCCTGCGCGGGTGGGGCGGCGGAGATCTGACACAGGCCGGCCAGTAGCGGCGCCCCTGCCAGCAGGGCACCGGTGCGCCGCAGCCAGCGGCGGGCAGGTGAGGGACTCGTCCCCTGGAAGTCTGCCGCCTCGGCCACGCGCTCGCCCGTCCCTCGTCGTCGTCAGTGGTCGTCGGAATGTGCGTCCACGCATGGTAACGATGCGCGCTGAGGGGAAGTGCCGCGGACTGCTCCACAAGATCGGGCGACGCTTCCGTGCTGTCCCGAATGTGTGCGTATAAAGGGGAGCGCGTCCGTGAGCCTCCGGGGCAGACCTTGTGCAGGTAAGGATGAAGACTCCGTGCACGTTTAATGGAGGCGCTCGGGGCCGCCCGGGCCACGTACCCTCTTCTGTTGTGCCGAACGCCGACGAAAACCTTCTCAGTGCCCCCAGCCAGGCGCAGCCTCACACGGTGAACGACCTGTTGAGATTCGCCCCTGTCGCCGACGACCTCGCGCGTCGTTTTCAGGCGGCCGGCTTCTCGCTCGCCCTGGTCGGCGGGCCGGTCCGGGACGCGCTGCTGGATCGGCCCGGTAACGATCTGGACTTCACGACGGACGCTCGCCCACAGGACGTACTGAAGATCCTCAAGAAGTGGGCGGACACGGTGTGGGAGGTCGGGATCGCCTTCGGCACGGTCGGGGGCCAGAAGGACGGCTTCCAGGTGGAGGTGACCACCTATCGGTCCGAGGCGTACGACCGGACCTCGCGCAAGCCGGAGGTGGCCTACGGCGACTCCATCGAGGAGGATCTCGTCCGGCGTGACTTCACGGTGAACGCGATGGCGTTCTCTCTTGCGGAGAAGAAGTTCATCGACCCGCACGGTGGCCTCGATGACCTCGCGGCGCGGGTCCTTCGTACGCCGGGTACCCCCGAGGAGTCCTTCTCCGACGACCCACTGCGGATGATGCGCGCGGCACGCTTCGCCGCCCAGCTCGACTTCGAGGTGGCTCCCGAAGTCGTGGCGGCCATGAAGGGGATGTCCGGGCGTATCGAGATCGTCTCGGCTGAGCGGGTCCGGGACGAGCTCAACAAGATCATCCTGTCCGCGAACCCCCGCAAGGGGCTGACGCTGCTCGTCGACACAGGTCTCGCCGAGCACGTCCTTCCGGAGCTGCCGGCCCTGCGCCTCGAGAGCGACGAGCACCACCGGCACAAGGACGTCTACGAGCACACGTTGATCGTTCTGGAGCAGGCCATCGAGCTGGAGAAGGATGGGCCGGACCTGACTCTCCGCCTGGCCGCACTCCTCCACGACATCGGCAAACCGCGTACCCGCCGCTTCGAGAACGACGGCCGCGTCTCGTTCCACCACCACGAAGTGGTCGGAGCGAAGATGACGAAGAAGCGGATGACGGCACTCAAGTACTCCAACGAACTGGTGAAGGACGTCTCCCAGCTTGTCGAACTGCATCTGCGTTTTCATGGGTACGGCACCGGGGAGTGGACGGACTCGGCGGTTCGCCGCTATGTACGGGACGCGGGCCCGCTGCTCGACCGGCTCCACAAGTTGACCCGCTCGGACTGTACGACCCGGAACAAGCGCAAGGCGGCCACGTTGTCACGCGCCTACGACGGTCTTGAGGAGCGGATCGCCCAGCTTCAGGAGCAGGAGGAGCTCGACGCGATCAGGCCCGATCTCGACGGAAACCAGATCATGGAGATCCTTGATGTGGGCCCTGGCCCCGCCATCGGCCGTGCCTACAAGCACATGCTGGAGCTTCGTCTCGAGCACGGGCCGATGAAGCATGACGAGGCAGTGGCCGCACTCAAGGAGTGGTGGGCCGAGCAGAGCTGAGGCCGGGAGACCGAGTCATGTTTCACGTGAAACATGACCTTCGATCTCGTCGAGGGGCGGTGTTTCACGTGAAACATCGCCCCTCATCGTTCCCTCGCCATCCGTCGTTCCCCGCGCTCTGTCGTTCCCTCGCCATCGTGGCGGCGACCGCCGCGTAGATGACGGCGACGATGACCACCAGGGTCACCGAGCGGCCGTCCGTCGGCAGGATCAGGGCGGCCGCGGCGGCGGCGCCAACAAAAGCGATGTTGAACAGCACGTCGTAGACCGAGAAGATCCGGCCCCGGAATCCGTCGTCGACGGAGGACTGCACGATGGTGTCCGTGGCGATCTTCGCGCCCTGGGTGATCAGGCCCAGGACGAACGCCGCGATCACCATGGGGACGGTGGCGAAGGGGAGCCCGAGGGCGGGCTCCAGTACCGCGGCTGCTGCGGCACACACAACGATCCAGCGCTCGGGCCCAAGTCTCCCCGCGGCCCAGGGGGTGAGGAGGGCGGCGACGAAGAAGCCGGCGCCGGAGATTCCCAGCGTCAGTCCCAGCAGGGCGAGCCCGTCGTCCGGGTCGGAGGTCAGGGCGTAGCGGCAGAGCATCAGCACCATGACGAGCAGTGCGCCGTAGCAGAACCGCATCAACGACATCGCACCGAGCGCCCGGGCGGCAGACCTGCGGGATGGTGCGGCCAGATGCCGTACGCCGGCCACCAGATCGCGGGCGGTGCCGGTCAGCGCCGTACCGAGGCGCGGCTGGATCAACTCGGGCTCGGGACCCAGCAGTTCCGGTGGGATGCGTAGTGCGGCGAGTGCGCCGCACAGGTACAGCCCTGCTCCCAGCAGCACGACGGCCGCGTCGGAGTCGGCCACCACCAGCCGTACGGCGAAAGCGAGGCCGCCTCCTGCGGTGGCGGCGAGGGTTCCGGCCGTCGGGGAAAGGGAGTTGGCGATCACCAGCCGCTCCTCGTCGACGACACGGGGCAGCGCGGCGGACAGGCCGGACAGGATGAAGCGGTTGACCGCCGTGACGCACAGCGCGGAGACGTAGAAGAGCCAGTCCGGGACAGCGCTGAGCATCAGGACCGCCGTCGCCGATGCCAGGAGGGCGCGCACGAGGTTGCCGTAGAGGAAGACCTGGCGACGGCGCCAGCGGTCCAGGAGGACGCCGGCGAATGGGCCCACCAAGGAGTAGGGGAGCAGCAGGACAGCCATCGCGGAGGCGATCGCGGTGGCCGAGGTCTGCTTCTCCGGGGAGAAGACGACGTAAGCGGCGAGCGCGATCTGGTAGACGCCGTCCGCACCTTGGGAAAGCAGGCGCACGGAGAGCAGCCGCCGGAAGTCCCGGAGGCGCAGCAGGACCTGCAGATCACGCACGACGGACATGGGGCACAGCCTCACATACGACGAGGGTCCCCCGGGGTGCGACTCGGGGGACCCTCGACAGCCCTGGCAGGAGCGTTTGGATGAGCCTCAGCGCGTGATGCTCTGTCTCACCGGCACACGGTGCTCTGTCTCGCTAGCGCACCGTGCCCTGTCTCACTAGCGCTCGACCTCGCCCTTGATGAACTTCTCGACGTTCTCGCGGGCCTCGTCGTCGAAGTACTGGACCGGCGGGGACTTCATGAAGTAGCTGGAGGCCGACAGGATCGGTCCGCCGATTCCGCGGTCCTTGGCGATCTTCGCGGCACGCACGGCGTCGATGATGACACCCGCGGAGTTCGGAGAGTCCCAGACCTCGAGCTTGTACTCCAGGCTCAGCGGGACGTCACCGAAGGCGCGGCCCTCAAGGCGGACGTAGGCCCACTTGCGGTCGTCGAGCCACTGCACGTAGTCCGACGGACCGATGTGGACGTTCTTCGCGCCGAGATCCCGGTCGGGGATCTGGGAGGTCACGGCCTGCGTCTTGGAGATCTTCTTGGACTCCAGACGCTCCCGCTCGAGCATGTTCTTGAAGTCCATGTTGCCGCCGACGTTCAGCTGCATCGTGCGGTCCAGGACGACTCCGCGGTCCTCGAACAGCTTCGCCATGACGCGGTGCGTGATCGTCGCGCCGACCTGGGACTTGATGTCGTCACCGACGATCGGGACGCCCGCCTCGGTGAACTTGTCCGCCCACTCCTTGGTACCGGCGATGAAGACCGGCAGGGCGTTGACGAAGGCGACCTTGGCGTCGATGGCGCACTGGGCGTAGAACTTCGCCGCGGCCTCGGAACCGACGGGCAGGTAGCAGACGAGGACGTCGACCTGCTTCTTCTTGAGGATCTTGACGACGTCGACCGGCTCAGCCTCGGACTCCTCGATGGTCTCGCGGTAGTACTTGCCGAGACCGTCGAGGGTGTGGCCACGCCGGACCTTCACACCGGTGTTCGGCACGTCGCAGATCTTGATGGTGTTGTTCTCGGAGGCGCCGATGGCGTCCGCCAGGTCGAGGCCGACCTTCTTGGCGTCCACGTCGAACGCGGCGACGAACTCGATGTCCTTGACGTGGTAGTCCCCGAACTTCACATGCATGAGGCCCGGGACCTTCGCCGCCGGGTCGGCGTCCTTGTAGTACTCGACTCCCTGCACCAGCGACGCGGCACAGTTGCCCACGCCGACGATGGCTACGCGCACCGAACCCATTCCGGTTGCTCCCTGTGTGTACGAGTGAGGCCCTGGCAGGGACCTCACGTGGTGGTGTCGCCGGGCGTATCCGGACCAGGGGTGTCCCCGGGCCGGGGCAGGACGCCCGGCGCTCCCTCTGTGGTGTCGCGAGTGGGCTCTCCATGGCCGGGACCTTTCAGGTTCCGGCCGGCCCGCTCGCTCTCGATGAGCTCGTTCAGCCAGCGCACTTCGCGCTCCACGGACTCCATCCCGTGGCGCTGGAGCTCAAGCGTGTAGTCGTCGAGGCGCTCCCGGGTGCGTGTCAGCGAGGCACGCATCTTCTCCAGGCGCTCCTCCAGCCGGCTGCGGCGGCCTTCGAGGACTCGCATCCGGACGTCGCGCGAGGTCTGCCCGAAAAAGGCGAAACGAGCAGCGAAGTGCTCGTCCTCGTACGCGTCGGGGCCGGTCTGCGAGAGCAGCTCCTCGAAGTGCTCCTTACCTTCTGCCGTCAACCGATAGACGATCTTGGCGCGACGCCCTGCGAGTGGTGCGGCGAGGGCGTCCTCGGTGGTGTACCCCGGTTCCTCGATCAACCAGCCGTTCACGACCAGCGTCTTGAGGCAGGGGTAGAGCGTGCCGTAGCTGAACGCACGGAACACGCCCAGTGACGTGTTGAGGCGTTTACGCAGTTCGTAGCCGTGCATCGGGGACTCGCGGAGCAGGCCGAGTACGGCGAACTCAAGGATCCCGGCACGCCGGCTCATCGTCGCCTCCTCGTCTCTGTCTCGCCCCGATGTATCGACTCGATACATCCAGACGATAGAACGGCCTTCCGGAAGCGACAAGTGGGGGGACGGTGAACGGGATCACATCAATGATTCATGTGAACCAAGTTGCCTGATTTGGGGTGAACTTCGGAGCTCGGCGGGTTTTGACGGTGCGTAGTCTGTGCGGCATGCACACCACCGGGAGCCGAGTGACGCCTGGGGGGCGTCGGTGTCCCGGGTGCAGTACGGATGAATGCGGAACCGACCACATCCGTACTTCGGGGGGACCGGAAACCAGCCGCCGTTTCCAGGCGCGCAAAGGTGCGCCTGCCCGAGGAGTAGTCGTTCGATGAGCGAGCACCGTCGCAAACCGCCGCAGCCGCAGGGTGGCGGACGTGCCGCGGCCCGACGCGGCCAGTCCGGCTCGTCCTCCGGCCGCCGCGCGGCTCCGCGAGGCGCCACCGGATCTCTTGCCGACTCCTATGGGGCGAGCTCCCAGGAGTCGGCTTCCTATGGTCCGGGAGGCGATGAGCGTCTGCCCGGCAGCCGTACCGAGTCCCGTCGGGCGGCGCAGAGAAGCCCGGGCGGTGGTCGCCGCAGAGGGGCGGAGCCGGTCCGTGGAAGCCGACGCGGGGCGCCGGCCGGTCGGGGACGCGCTTTCGATTCCGGCAAGAAGAGGCTCATCGACTACCCGCGTGCGGGCAAGTACGGGGTGGCGCGCTGGGTGCCGTCCTGGAAGCTGGTGACGGGGCTGTTCATTGGCTTCGTCGGAGGCCTGGTCGCGGTGGCCGGCGTCGGCTACGCGCTGGTGAGCGTTCCGAACGTCGCCCAGACCGCGACCGCGCAGAACAACGTCTACTACTGGTCTGACAAGACCGAGATGGTCTCCACCGGTGGTGAGACGAACCGTCAGATCATCAACCTCGCGCAGATCCCGAAGGCGATGCAGTACGCCGTCGTCTCGCAGGAGAACAAGACGTTCTACACCGACAGCGGCATCGACCCCAAGGGCATCGCCCGTGCCGTGTTCAACATGGCCAGGGGCGGCAACACGCAGGGTGGCTCCACCATCACCCAGCAGTACGTCAAGAACGCGCGCCTCAACGATCAGTCCCAGACCATCACCCGCAAGTTCAAGGAGATCTTCATCTCCATCAAGGTGGGTGCCACGGTCAAGAAGGACGACATCATGGAGGGCTACCTGAACTCCGCGTACTACGGTCGCAACGCCTACGGCATCCAGGCGGCCGCACGCGCGTACTTCAACAAGGACGCCAAGGACCTGGACCCGGGAGAGTGCGCCTTCCTGGCCGCCACGCTCAAGGGCGCCACGTACTACGACCCGGCCGGCGCGGAGTCCATCGACCCGGCGAACGCCACGCCCCAGGACAACAGCAGGCGTGCTCTGCGGCAGATGCAGAACACCCTCGACAAGATGGTCGAGTACGGCCATCTCAGCGCGGCGGAGCGGGCCAAGTACACGGCGCTTCCCAAGTGGCAGAACCCTCGCTCCAACACCCAGCTCAAGGGGCAGGTCGGTTATCTGGTCGACCTCGCCAAGGCGTACCTGATCAACAACAAGATCATCAGCGCCGACAAGTTCCAGCAGGGCGGCTACTCGATCTACACGACCTTCGACAAGAACAAGGTCAACGAGCTCGAGGCAGCCGTGGCGAAGGTCCGCAAGGAGAACATCGACCCGAAGAAGCGGCCGACCAAGGACACCTTCGTCCAGTTCGGCGGCGCGTCCGTGGAGCCGGCGACCGGTGCGATCCGCGCCTGCTACGGAGGTGAGGACGCGACCAAGCACTTCGCCAACAACTGCGACTCGACCGGCGCCCAGGTGGGTTCGACGTTCAAGGCGTTCGTGCTGGCGGCGGCGATGAAGTGGGGCGTGCGCGACCCTGATCTCGGGGAGAGCCAGGCGCAGGACGAGCGCACGGTCGTCAACGCGAAGAGCCTGTTCAGCGGCGAGAACGGCCTCAAGATCAAGAACTACGACGGTTCGATCTGGGAGAACAAGGAGGGCAAGGAGTGGAACCAGACGAACGACGGCAAGCAGTCCTACGGCTCTCCTCCCAAGTACCAGATCGACCTGCGTGAGGCTATGAGGGAGTCGGTGAACTCCGCCTTCGTGCAGCTCGGCATGGATGTCGGCCTGGACAAGGTCAAGGAGGCGGCCATGGACGCCGGTCTCAAGGAGAACAGCCTGGCCGGTACCAGCTTCCCGTCCTTCTCCATCGGTATCTCCGACCCCAGCGCCATTCGTATGGCGGGCGCGTACGCCACCTTCGCGGCGAGCGGCAAGCAGAACGAGCCGTACTCGGTCGAGAGTGTGACGAGCAAGGACGGCGAGATCTTCACCCACAAGGCGGCGCCGACGCAGGCCTTCGAGAAGAAGGTCGCCGACAACGTCACCGACGTCCTCAAGACCGTGGTCGACAAGGGCACCGGTACCAACGCCAAGCTGGCCGGCCGTGAGGTGGCGGGCAAGACCGGTACCACCGACGGCAACAAGTCCGCCTGGTTCGTGGGGTACACCCCGCAGCTGTCCACGTCGATCACCATGTTCCGGCTGGACGACGACGAGACGAAGAAGAACCGCACGTTCCTGCAGATGTACGGAACGGGCGGCCAGGAGAAGATCCACGGCGCCTCGTTCCCGTCAGAGATCTGGCACGACTACATGGAGCAGGCGCTGAAGGGCGAGGAGGCCCTGGACTTCCCGACGCCGGAGCCCATCGGTGAGATCCTCAACGACGATCCCACCCCGACGCCCACTCCGACACCCACGGAGACCGAGTCGGCCACCCCGACGCCGACTCCGACGCCCACCCTGACGTCTCCCACTCCGACGCCCACAGCGAGCGAGTCCTGCCGGTTCTCCTGGCAGTGCGACAACTCGGGCGGTACGGACAACGGCGGCACGGACGGGGGTGTGAGCTCGACACCGACGCCCACAGCGACGGACGAGAACGGCGGCAACACCAACGGGAACGGCAACGGGGGATTGTTCGGAGGGCCGAGCGGATAGCACGTTCCCCGCTCTGTCCCGCTGAGGCGCATCCGCACCCTTCGTGGTACGGATGCGCCTCATGCGTTCGCCCGTGACCGGCTGAGTTTCATGAGTCTCGGCGGATCGCCGACCGTCGGCCGACGACTGCTTCCCCGTAGCCCTCAGCGTGCTGCCAGCCTCGTACGGCAGGATGTGCGGCATGCCCAGTGCTGAATCGACGCCAGCGAGCGTGCGCGAGTCGGATCCAGTGCGTCCGACCAAGGACGACGAGATCTCCAGGAACGGCAGCGAGTTCATCGGTGGCCCTCTCGGGCGACGCGCCCTGCTGGGGACGTCCTGGTGGACCCCCGTCCGGGTCATCGCACTCGTGGCCATCGGCGTGTTCGCGCTCGGCCTGGTCCAGAAGGCGCCCTGCTACAACGGTGGCTGGTTCTTCGGTGCCAGCTCCCAGTACACCCACGCGTGCTACTCGGACATCCCCCACCTCTACCAGGGACGCGGCTTCGCCGACGGGCTCGTCCCGTACTTCGACAAGCTCCCCGGCGACATGCAGTACCTCGAATACCCGGTGCTGACCGGTGTGTTCATGGAGGTCGCCGCCTGGCTCACACCTGGCAGCGGCAGCATTCAGCACCAGGAGCAGTGGTACTGGATGGTCAACGCAGGGATGCTGATGGTGTGCGCGGCCATCATCGTCGTCTGCGTGAGCCGTACGCACGCCCGCCGCCCCTGGGACGGTCTGCTGGTCGCCCTGGCACCAGCCTTCGCGCTGACCGCCACCATCAACTGGGACCTGCTGGCGGTCGCTCTGACGGCCTCCGCGATGCTGATGTGGGCGCGGGGCCGCTCCCTCGCCTTCGGTGTCCTCCTGGGGCTCGCCACGGCCGCCAAGCTCTATCCCGTCTTCCTGCTCGGGGCGCTGTTCGTGCTGTGCTGGCGGGCGGGCAAATGGCGGGACTTCGGCAAGGCCCTGGGCGGCACGGTCGTCTCATGGCTCATGGTGAACCTGCCCGTGATGTTCTTCGCCTTCGACGGCTGGTCGAAGTTCTACACGTTCAGCCAGGAGCGGGGCGTGGACTTCGGCTCCTTCTGGCTGATCCTGGCCCAGAACTCCAGCGACCCGTGGAGCACCGACACCGTCAACACGTTCGCCACGCTGCTGGTGCTGCTGTCCTGCGCGGGCATCGCCGCGCTGGCCCTGACCGCGCCGCGCCGGCCCCGTTTCGCCCAGCTGGCGTTCCTGATCGTCGCCGCGTTCATCCTCACCAACAAGGTCTATTCGCCGCAGTACGTACTGTGGTTGGTACCGCTCGCTGTGCTGGCCAGGCCGAAGTGGCGGGACTTCCTCATCTGGCAGGCGTGCGAGGTCGCGTACTTCCTGGGGATCTGGATGTACCTCGCGTACACGACCAGCGGCGACGCCCACAAGGGACTGCCGACCGACGGCTACCACTGGGCCATCGGACTGCATCTGATGGGCACGGCGTACCTCTGCGCGATGGTCCTGCGCGACATCCTCATGCCGGAGCGGGACGTGGTGCGGCGGGCCGGTGACGACGATCCCTCGGGCGGAGTGCTCGACGGTGCGGAGGACGCCTTCGTGCTCGGTGGCGCGGCCCACCGGCCGCGGCACGCCGTCCCCCTCGACGGACCGCAGGTGGAGTGGGGCAACGACCGGGAGAACACCGACAGTTCGCTCTTAGCGAACAACCGAGGGGCGCGTGTGGAAAGACG
>NZ_JBVIHJ010000048.1:0-8372 GCF_055570355.1 Streptomyces sp. NPDC031225
ACAGACCGCCGCTGCACCAGCAGCTTGTAGAGCGTGTGCTGGATCTGCTCCCTCACCTGGTCGGTCAGGTTGAACATCAGCATCGGATCCTCGGCGGCCTCCGGCGGATAACCATCCGTGTGGATCGGCTCACCGAACTGAATGGTCCACTTCGTCGGCAACGGAACCGCACCCAACGGCCCCAGCCACGGAAACGTCGGCGTCAACGGAAAGTACGGGAAGCCCAAAAGGCGGGCCAACGACCCATCCACATTGCCGCCCTCGCACCGCTCCGCGGGCTTCGCACGGCTGCGCCGGACCCCGTCCGGCGGCCCACCGGACCCCCATCAGAACGACCCCGTCAGCCCCACCGGACCCCTCAGAAGAAAACAGACCGCCGCTGCACCAGCAGCTTGTAGAGCGTGTGCTGGATCTGCTCCCTCACCTGGTCGGTCAGGTTGAACATCAGCATCGGATCCTCGGCAGCCTCCGGCGGATAACCATCCGTGTGGATCGGCTCACCGAACTGAATCGTCCACTTCGTCGGCAACGGAACCGCACCCAACGGCCCCAGCCACGGAAACGTCGGCGTCAACGGAAAGTACGGGAAGCCCAAAAGGCGGGCCAACGTCTTCGCGTTGCCGATCATCGGGTAGATCTCCTCCGCGCCGACGATCGAGCACGGAATGATCGGGGCCCGCTGGCGCAGGGCCGTGGAGACGAAGCCGCCCCGGCCGAAGCGCTGGAGCTTGTAGCGCTCGCTGAAGGGCTTGCCGATGCCCTTGAAGCCCTCCGGCATCACGCCGACCAGTTCTCCGCGCCCCAGCAGCCGTTCGGCGTCCTCGGCACAGGCGAGGGTGTGGCCGGCCTTGCGGGCGAGTTCGTTGACCACCGGCAGCATGAACACCAGGTCCGCCGCCAACAACCGTAGATGCCGGTTCGCGGGGTGGTGGTCGTGGACGGCGACCTGCATCATCAGCCCGTCCAGCGGCAGCGTCCCGGAATGGTTGGCGACGATCAGCGCGCCGCCCTCCGCCGGAATGTTCTCGACGCCCTTCACCTCGACCCGGAAGTACTTCTCGTACACCGGCCGCAGCAGCGACATCAGGACCTGGTCGGTGAGTTCCTCGTCGTACCCGAAGTCGTCGACCTCGTAGTCACCGGTGAGCCGGCGGCGCAGGAAGGCCAGGCCTCCGGCGATCCGTCGCTCCAGGCCGCCTTCGTCGTTCGCCTGCTGCGGCGGCTGTTCCTCACGCGTCACAGGAACATCATCCTGCGCGGAAGCCCTGCTGGGCAGGGGCTGGACCTCACGGACCAGCGCGGGCTCGGGGCCCTTGCGCCGGCTCCCCGCACTCCGGCGCCGCGACGGCCGCTGTACGGCGCCTGCGCGGGACCGGTCGTCGTCGAACGGAATGACCTTGGCGTCCGCCATCGTTGATGCGCTCCTCAGTTGGCGCTCTGCGTCGGGGGGTGGCCGCTGTCCGCCAGGGACGGCAGCGCGGCGATCCGGTCGACGGCCCCCGCGAGGGCCTCCGGCGGCAGCAGCCCGGGTCCCTGGCTGCGCGCGAAGTCCGCGAAGGCCTCCGCCGTCGTGTACTTCGGCCGGAATCCGAGCGTCTCGCGCATCTGGACCGTCGACACGACCCGGCCGTGGGTGAGCAGCCGGATCTGCTCGGGCGAGAAGTCGGTCACGCCCAGCGTCCGGACCAGCGACCCGGCCCAGGTGACGGCCGGCAGCAGCAGGGGCACGGTGGGCCGCCCGAGCCGCCGGGAACACTGCGACAGCAGCAGGACCCCGTCGCCCGCGATGTTGAAGGTGCCGCTGTTGAGCGTGCCCCGCTCCGGCTCGTGCGAGGCGATCCGCAGGACCTCGATCACGTCGTCCTCGTGCACGAACTGCAGCCGGGGGTCGTACCCGAACACGGTCGGCAGCACCGGCAGCGCGAAGTACGAGGCGAGCGGGGTGTCCGCCGTCGGCCCCAGGATGTTCGCGAACCTCAGCACACACACCGCCACGTCCGGCCGACGCCGCGAGAAGCCCCGCACATACCCCTCGACCTCGACGGCGTCCTTCGCGAAGCCGCCGGAGGGCAGGGACTTGGGCGGCGTGGTCTCCGTGAACACCGCGGGATCACGCGGCGCCGAGCCGTACACGTTCGTACTGGACTTCACCACGAGCCGCTTGACGTTCGGCGACTTCTGACAGGCACCGAGCAGCTGCATGGTGCCGATGACGTTGGTCTCCTTGACCGTGGTCCGGCTCCCACTGCCGAGCGCCATCGCCGTCACCTCCAGGTGTACGACGGTGTCGGCACCCGTCTCCGCCAGGACCCGCGCGATGCCGGGCTGGCGGATGTCCGCCTGGATGAAGTCGGCACCGCCCAGATGATGCTCCGGCGGGACCGCGTCCACGGCGATCACCCGGTCCACCTGCGGGTCACGCTGTATCCGTCGTACGAACCGGCCCCCCAGCTGTCGGGCCACCCCGGTCACGAGCACGACCTTTCCCAAGATCAGCGCCTTCCTTCCAGCCGTAGTCCCGCTCCCGTACCGCCCCGGTCCTGTGCGCGTTCCCCGTGTGCCGCCAACTTAGCCGGTCGATGTTGCGCTGTGATGACCGCCCACAGCATGAGGTGACGACATCCGGCCCACCGGCCCGCCCCGGAACACGCGTGTGGCCCCCCACCGGTACTGGGTGGGGGGCCACACACACGCTGCCTACGCGGCGTCGCTTACTTCTTGTTGCGACGCTGGACGCGCGTGCGCTTGAGCAGCTTGCGGTGCTTCTTCTTAGCCATCCGCTTGCGCCGCTTCTTGATAACAGAGCCCACGACTACCCTCGCTCACTTCTCATCACTCGGCGTTGGGCGCCATGGGCCCATACGACCTACAAGGGGCTAGCCTACCCGTCCGAGCGCTGAGGTCGTAATCGAGGTGAACCGGGGAGATCAGGCAGGGGTCCGCGAGTGCCCTGAGGCCCCCTCAGGACCTCCCCGAGCTCATGTCGTCAGGCTGTTTCCACCCCCACGTAACTCTCGCGAAGGTACTCGTGAACCGCGTTCTCGGGGACGCGGAAGGACCGCCCCACCCTGATCGCGGGCAGATGACCACTGTGCACCAGTCGGTACACGGTCATCTTCGACACTCGCATCACCGAAGCGACTTCCGCCACGGTAAGGAACTGGACCTCGCTCAGAGGCCTCTGCTCAGCAGCCATGACACACCTGAACCTTCCGCACTCGACGGTCACCGGCTTCCCCTTCCGGTGACTCTTCGTCGTTGCGTGCTCACTCCCCAATGTAGGGGCGGGTGATGCAAGTGGGGAAGAGGTGCACCCATCGGCGGCCTACTGTGACAGACACGCTCGATTGAGTACGTAGCGGGTCAGCGGCCGGTAGTAATCAGACCGCACAGCGTCATCAACCGGAACGACTACGGACACAGCCCCCTCGGCCTCCCCCACAAAGAGCGCGGGGTCATCCGTATCCGCCAGCCCAATGGCCTCAAACCCCAGCTGACCTGCCCCGCAGACCCATCCGTGATCCCCGATCACGAGCTCGGGAAGCGGCCCGCCGCCGTCCGCCGCGGCCGCCAGGGCGGTACGAACCGGCAGCGGCGAATGCGTGTGTGCGCCCGGCTCACCACCGGAGCTCTTCGCGTCCGGTGCCCGCATGAGCGCGACTCCTCGTACGTAGTGAAGGTTGTACGTGCGTAGACCGAACCGGGTCGTTATGTCGACACAGTGGCCATGCGCAGGGGTGAGGACGGTACATCCCGCCGCCGAGAGCGCGTCCGCGATGTCGGCGTAGAACCCGAGCAGTCGGTGCGGATGCCCGGTGCCGAGGAGCACGGCCCCGCTGCGCTGGGCCACTGCCGCGAGCCGCTCCGCGAAGGCGTCGAGCGCCACGAGGGTCCGCTCGGGATCGATCACATCATGCCCGGAAACGCATCCCGGATCGGCAGAAACCCCGCATTTGTCGGCCATCAAACCGATCAGATCCCGCTGCCCCCACGACCACTCGGGATCAAGACCGATCAGCACCCTCGGATCCCGAGCCGCGAACAACCGATAGCTCCGCAGACTCTCCTCCCGGGAGGTGGCCACGGACCCGGCCAGACGAGCGGCCAGCAGATGGGCGCGCAGCGCACCGGTGCTCAACACCTGAGTGATGGTGACGCACGACACCCGAAAGAGGCCCGGAAACAGCAAAACACCGCACGGTCGGCGTAACGAGAGAGCCAGGACGAGGACACCAGCCCCACCCACCCTGGAGCGCGATCAACTGACTCCCACGCAACAAAGAACGCCAACCCCACCCAGGGGCGCGGGGAACTGCGCGACCAGCCACCACGAGCCCGCAGCCGCCCGACGACACCATGCCCCGCCACATCCGACGGCCCCGCCACATCCGACGGCGCCGCGCAGAAGGCCGGGGCTCAGGCCTACGTCAACAACCCCCGCAACGGAAACACCGCCCGCCGAGTGGCCAGCACAGCCTGATCCAGCCGGTCCGCAGGGTCGTACCCCGCCTCCCACGAGGCAAAGGACACCGGCCACCGCCCGTCGGTCATCCGCGCCGGCGCCAACTGCCGCGTCCGGGCGAACACTTCCTGCCGCCACCCCTCAGGGATCATCGCCTCAGGATCGACCGGCCGCCCCGCGGCGATCCCCACCAGATGCGTCCACGACCGCGGTACGACGTCCACCACCGCGTACCCGCCACCCCCGAGCGCGATCCACTTCCCGTCGGCGTACTCGTGCGCCAGCTCGTGACAGGCGACCTGCACCGCCCGCTGCGCGTCCAACGACACCGCGAGATGGGCCAGCGGGTCCTCGAAGTGCGTGTCCGCCCCGTGCTGCGTCACTAGCACGTCCGGCCGGAAGTCCGCGATCAGCTCCGGCACCACGGCGTGGAACGCCCGCAGCCACCCCGCGTCCCCGGTCCCCGCCGGCAGCGCCACGTTCACGGCGCTGCCCTCAGCCGAGTCAGCTCCCGTCTCCTCCGGCCACCCGGTCTGCGGGAACAGCGTCCGAGGATGCTCGTGCAGGGAGATCGTCAGAACCCGGGGATCCTCCCAGAACGCCGCCTGCACCCCGTCCCCGTGATGCACGTCGACATCCACATAGGCGACCCGCGCGGCCCCGAGCTCCAGCAGCCGGGCGATCGCGAGCGAGGCGTCGTTGTAGATGCAGAACCCGGACGCGCCCCCCGGCATCGCGTGATGCAGCCCGCCCGCGAAGTTCACCGCGTGCAGCACGTCCCCGCGCCACACGGCCTCCGCGGCGCCCACCGACTGCCCCGCGATCAGCGCGGACACCTCGTGCATCCGCTCGAAGGCCGGATCGTCCATCGTCCCCAGCCCGTACGACTGGTCCGCCGCCCCGGGATCCACGGAGGCCGCCTTCACGGCCTCGACGTAGTCCTCCCGGTGCACGAGCCGCAACGTCGACTCCCCGGCCGCCTTCGCGGCCACGACCTGCAGCTCCCGGTCCAGCCCGAAGGCGTCCACCAGGCGCCGGGTCAGGTCGAGCCGGACCGGATCCATCGGATGGTCCGGACCGAAGTCATAACCCGTTACTGCCTCATCCCACATCAGCTGTGCGCGGCCGCTCATGCCCGCCACCGTATCGGTCCGGTTGAGCGGCGAACGACTTGGCGTACACCAGCGTCACCAGCACCAACACCATCGGTACGAGCATGGCCCCGCGATAGCTCCACGCGTCCCCCAAGGCCCCCACCAACGGCGAACCGACCAGAAACCCCACGTAGTTGAAGACGTTGAGCCGAGCGACCGCCGCATCCGAGGCCCCCGGGAACAACCGCCCGGCCGCCGCGAAGGTCTGCGGCACCAGCACACACAACCCGATTCCCAGCAGCGTGAACCCGAGCATCCCCACCCATGGCCCCGGCGCAACGGCCACCACCCCGAACCCCACGGCCGCCACCAGCGCCCCGAGCCGCACGACCACCGCCGCCCCGAGCCGCCGCACCCCGAAGTCCCCGACGGTCCGTCCCAGCAGGGTGGTCACCATATAGACGTTGTACGGCACGGTCGCCAGCTGCTCCGAGCTCCCCAGCACGTCCTGGAGGTACTTCGCACTCCAGTTGGAGACCGTGGAGTCGCCGATGTAGGCGAAGGTCATCACCAGGCACAGCGGCAACAGCAGCTTGAAGACGAGAGGCTGCCCGCCGCCCTCCCCGGTCTCCTCCACGGCAGCGAGATCCCCGTCGACGTACCAGCGGCTCCCCGCCAGGCACAGCGGCAACAGCACCACCACGACCGGCAGATAGGACAGGAACAGCGCGAGGTGCCAGTGCGCGCCCACCCAGGCCAGCGAGGCCCCCACGATCCCGCCGAGGCTGAACACCGCGTGGAAGCTCAGCATGATGCTGCGCCCGTAGGCCCGCTGGAGGCTCACCCCGAGCATGTTCATGGACGCGTCGAGCATGCCGACGGCGAGCCCGAAGGCGGCGAGCGAGACACCCAGCTCGACCGTCGAGTCCCCGGCCCCCACCCCGAGCAGCGCCAGGAGCACGACGGGCTGGGCGAACCGCAGCAGCCGGCTGGGCCGGATCCGCTTCACCAGGTGCTCGGTAGAGACGCTCCCGACCCCGGCGAGGATCGGCACGGCGGCCAGGAAGGCCGGCAACAGCGCGTCGGAGACGCCGTACCGGTCCTGGATCGCGGGGATCCGCGTCACCAGCAGAGCGAAGGCGACGCCTTGCGCGAAGAAACTGAACGCCAGCGAGGCCCTACCGCGCCGCAGCACATCTGTCATGGCGGCGAGCGTAGGGCCCCAGCGTACTCGTGGGTAGATCCAGCCAAAGATGAATTTCACTCAGCTTTACCGGGCGAGGCCGATCTCGGACCTCACAAGGCCGCCGGCCTTCGTCTCAGCGATCAGCATCCCGGCCATCGGCCCGGCCGCCAGCGCCCCGCTGACCAGGAAACCCAGCGCCATCGCGACGACCATGATGACGGACCCGAGCCAGACCATCGTGTCCACCGGCAGCGTGTACGCCCCCACGACCCGCACCACGCACTCCGCCAGCAGTACGACACCCCAGACCACGGAGAACCGCCGCTCGGCCCGCCGGAAGCCCGCCGACCCGTCCTGCAGCCGTACCCAGGCGGCCTCCCGCTCCGCCATCCCCTTCACCAGCCAGGGCTTCATCCCCGCGGTCATCATCGGCCTCCCCAGCACGACGGAGACGAGGATGCCGATCCCGATCACACTGCTGACCCCGCTGTCCTTGGCGAGCATCAGTCGCGGGTCACCGGCGACGAAGCTGAGCAGCAGCCCAACGACGTTGACGACGAGGATGAGGGCGGCCAGACCGTTGACCGTCCGCTCCTTCACCACACTCCAGCCGGTCCGCACGGCAGGCACGACACTGCTGAGTCCGAGCGCCATCAACGTGCTCGTCCCGAGCCCGTCCTTGAGCAGGTAGTACGCCCCGATCGGCACCGCCACGTCCACGACCAGGGGAGTCAGGTTCGCACGCTTCGAGTTCGTCTTCGTCGTCATGCCCTCAGCTTCCCGCCCGGGGCGGGGGCACCGGTAGAAACGATCGTCCGGCCCCAGGCATGACAAATGTCAGACGAGCAGGTCAGCCAACTCCCCCATCTCAGAGAAGAGTTGAGTGGCCCCTTTGAGCTTGCCGGCGGGCGTCATGGCAGTGAACCCGCATACATCCATCCCGGCCGCGACAGCCGCCCGCACCCCCAGCGGACTGTCCTCGACCACCACACACCGCCCGGGCTCGACCCCCATCCGCTCAGCGGCGTACAGGAACAGGTCCGGCGCGGGCTTCCCCCGCCCCACATCCTGGGAACTGAAGATCCACTCCTCCTCGAACCACCGGTCGAGCCCGGTCGCCCGATGCCCCACCCGGATCCGCTCATGACTCCCGGAGGACGCGACACAGTACGGCACCCCGTCCGCCGCCAGCTTCTCCAGTACGCCGCTCACGCCGGCCACCGGCTGCAACTCCCGCTCGAACGCGGCGAACACCCGCGCGTGGAAGACGTCGTCGAAGTCCTCCGGCAGCCGCTGCCCAGTGCGCTCCAGGACGAGGTCATGGATCCGGTGCATGGCGGAGCCCATGTAGTCCCGGATGGAGTCCTCGTAAGAGGTCGGGTGCCCGAGCTCCGTCAGGTAGGCGGCGAGATGCCGATTGGAAATCGGCTCGCTGTCGACGAGGACACCGTCGTTGTCGAAGATGACGAGGTCATAGCGCATGGGGTCGAGCCTAAACGCAGAAAACCCCCGTGCCGAATGGCACGGGGGTTTTCTCAAAAATTGTTCGGCGGTGTCCTACTCTCCCACAGGGTCCCCCCTGCAGTACCATCGGCGCTGTAAGGCTTAGCTTCCGGGTTCGGAATGTAAC
>NZ_JBVIHJ010000049.1:1749-5179 GCF_055570355.1 Streptomyces sp. NPDC031225
GGTGCCGGCCCCAGTGAACTCCAGCTCAGGTTGGGGGTGATGGGTGGCTGGTCGTTGTTTGAGAACTGCACAGTGGACGCGAGCATCTGTGGCCAAGTTTTTAAGGGCGCACGGTGGATGCCTTGGCACCAGGAACCGATGAAGGACGTGGGAGGCCACGATAGTCCCCGGGGAGCCGTCAACCAGGCTTTGATCCGGGGGTTTCCGAATGGGGAAACCCGGCAGTCGTCATGGGCTGTCACCCATACCTGAACACATAGGGTATGTGGAGGGAACGCGGGGAAGTGAAACATCTCAGTACCCGCAGGAAGAGAAAACAACCGTGATTCCGGGAGTAGTGGCGAGCGAAACCGGATGAGGCCAAACCGTATACGTGTGAGACCCGGCAGGGGTTGCGTGTGCGGGGTTGTGGGATCTCTCTTTCACAGTCTGCCGGCTGTGAGACGAGTCAGAAACCGTTGATGTAGGCGAAGGACATGCGAAAGGTCCGGCGTAGAGGGTAAGACCCCCGTAGTCGAAACATCAGCGGCTCGTTTGAGAGACACCCAAGTAGCACGGGGCCCGAGAAATCCCGTGTGAATCTGGCGGGACCACCCGCTAAGCCTAAATATTCCCTGGTGACCGATAGCGGATAGTACCGTGAGGGAATGGTGAAAAGTACCGCGGGAGCGGAGTGAAATAGTACCTGAAACCGTGTGCCTACAAGCCGTGGGAGCGTCGCGCATCAAGTTTACTTGGTGCGTCGTGACTGCGTGCCTTTTGAAGAATGAGCCTGCGAGTTTGCGGTGCGTTGCGAGGTTAACCCGAGTGGGGTAGCCGTAGCGAAAGCGAGTCCGAATAGGGCGATATAGTAGCGCGCTCAAGACCCGAAGCGGAGTGATCTAGCCATGGGCAGGTTGAAGCGGAGGTAAGACTTCGTGGAGGACCGAACCCACCAGGGTTGAAAACCTGGGGGATGACCTGTGGTTAGGGGTGAAAGGCCAATCAAACTCCGTGATAGCTGGTTCTCCCCGAAATGCATTTAGGTGCAGCGTCGTGTGTTTCTTGCCGGAGGTAGAGCACTGGATAGGCGATGGGCCCTACCGGGTTACTGACCTTAGCCAAACTCCGAATGCCGGTAAGTGAGAGCACGGCAGTGAGACTGTGGGGGATAAGCTCCATGGTCGAGAGGGAAACAGCCCAGAGCATCGACTAAGGCCCCTAAGCGTACGCTAAGTGGGAAAGGATGTGGAGTCGCAGAGACAACCAGGAGGTTGGCTTAGAAGCAGCCACCCTTGAAAGAGTGCGTAATAGCTCACTGGTCTAGTGATTCCGCGCCGACAATGTAGCGGGGCTCAAGCGTACCGCCGAAGTCGTGTCATTCCAGTAATAGGGCCAACGCCTGCTGGGATGGGTAGGGGAGCGTCGTGTGCCGGGTGAAGCTGCAGCGGAAGCTAGTGGTGGACGGTTCACGAGTGAGAATGCAGGCATGAGTAGCGATACACACGTGGGAAACGTGTGCGCCGATTGACTAAGGGTTCCTGGGTCAAGCTGATCTGCCCAGGGTAAGTCGGGACCTAAGGCGAGGCCGACAGGCGTAGTCGATGGATAACCGGTTGATATTCCGGTACCCGCTGTGAAGCGTCAAACATTGAATCAGGCGATGCTAAGTCCGTGAAGCCGTTCCGGACCCTTCGGGGAATGGAAAGTGGTGGAGCCGGCGAACCAGACTTGTAGTAGGTGAGTGATGGGGTGACGCAGGAAGGTAGTCCATCCCGGGCGGTGGTTGTCCCGGGGTAAGGGTGTAGGACGAACGGTAGGCAAATCCGCCGTTCACATAGTCTGAGACCTGATGCCGAGCCGATTGTGGTGAAGTGGATGATCCTATGCTGTCGAGAAAAGCCTCTAGCGAGTTTCATGGCGGCCCGTACCCTAAACCGACTCAGGTGGTCAGGTAGAGAATACCGAGGCGTTCGGGTGAACTATGGTTAAGGAACTCGGCAAAATGCCCCCGTAACTTCGGGAGAAGGGGGGCCATCACTGGTGAGAGGACTTGCTCCTCGAGCTGGGGGTGGCCGCAGAGACCAGCGAGAAGCGACTGTTTACTAAAAACACAGGTCCGTGCGAAGCCGTAAGGCGATGTATACGGACTGACGCCTGCCCGGTGCTGGAACGTTAAGGGGACCGGTTAGTCACATTTCGGTGTGGCGAAGCTGAGAACTTAAGCGCCAGTAAACGGCGGTGGTAACTATAACCATCCTAAGGTAGCGAAATTCCTTGTCGGGTAAGTTCCGACCTGCACGAATGGCGTAACGACTTCTCGACTGTCTCAACCATAGGCCCGGTGAAATTGCACTACGAGTAAAGATGCTCGTTTCGCGCAGCAGGACGGAAAGACCCCGGGACCTTTACTACAGTTTGATATTGGTGTTCGGTTCGGCTTGTGTAGGATAGCTGGGAGACTGTGAAGCTTGGACGCCAGTTCAGGTGGAGTCGTCGTTGAAATACCAGTCTGGTCGTGCTGGATGTCTAACCTGGGTCCGTGATCCGGATCAGGGACAGTGTCTGATGGGTAGTTTAACTGGGGCGGTTGCCTCCTAAAGAGTAACGGAGGCGCCCAAAGGTTCCCTCAGCCTGGTTGGCAATCAGGTGTTGAGTGTAAGTGCACAAGGGAGCTTGACTGTGAGACCGACGGGTCGAGCAGGGACGAAAGTCGGGACTAGTGATCCGGCGGTGGCTTGTGGAAGCGCCGTCGCTCAACGGATAAAAGGTACCCCGGGGATAACAGGCTGATCTTCCCCAAGAGTCCATATCGACGGGATGGTTTGGCACCTCGATGTCGGCTCGTCGCATCCTGGGGCTGGAGTCGGTCCCAAGGGTTGGGCTGTTCGCCCATTAAAGCGGTACGCGAGCTGGGTTTAGAACGTCGTGAGACAGTTCGGTCCCTATCCGCTGCGCGCGCAGGAATATTGAGAAGGGCTGTCCCTAGTACGAGAGGACCGGGACGGACGAACCTCTGGTGTGCCAGTTGTTCTGCCAAGGGCATGGCTGGTTGGCTACGTTCGGGAGGGATAACCGCTGAAAGCATCTAAGCGGGAAGCCTGCTTCGAGATGAGTATTCCCACCCCCTTTGAGGGGTTAAGGCTCCCAGTAGACGACTGGGTTGATAGGCCGGATCTGGAAGGCGGGTAACCGCTGGAGGTGACCGGTACTAATAGGCCGAGGGCTTGTCCTCAGTTGCTCGCGTCCACTGTGTTGGTTCTGAAACCACGAACAGCCCCATACCCATAATTTGGTGGGTGTGGTGTGGCATGGTTCGACAGTTTCATAGTGTTTCGGTGGTCATAGCGTGAGGGAAACGCCCGGTTACATTCCGAACCCGGAAGCTAAGCCTTACAGCGCCGATGGTACTGCAGGGGGGACCCTGTGGGAGAGTAGGACACCGCCGAAC
>NZ_JBVIHJ010000050.1:0-2642 GCF_055570355.1 Streptomyces sp. NPDC031225
CCGCCACACCCACCACAACTCCCTCAGAGCCTGCTGTGGTCTCGCCTTTTTCCTCCCCCCCCCCCACCCCCCCCCCCCCCCCCCCCCCCCCCCCCCCCCCACCCCTCTTCTGAAGAACCGGTCAGTCCTCGCTGGGCGAGGCCGGCAGCTTCGCCTGGATGAGGTCCATGACCGTGGAGTCGGTCAGGGTCGTCACGTCACCGAGCTGGCGGTTCTCGGCGACGTCCCGCAGCAGGCGGCGCATGATCTTGCCGGAGCGGGTCTTCGGCAGTTCCTGCACCGGAAGGACCCGCTTGGGCTTGGCGATCGGGCCGAGGGTGGCGCCGACGTGGTTGCGCAGGTCGGCGACGAGGTTCTCGTCGTCGGCGTTAGCGGTGCCGCGCAGGATCACGAAGGCCACGATCGCCTGCCCGGTCGTCTCGTCGGCGGCGCCGACGACGGCCGCCTCGGCGACCGAGGGGTGCGAGACGAGCGCCGACTCGACCTCCGTCGTCGAGATGTTGTGGCCGGAGACGAGCATGACGTCGTCGACCCGGCCCAGCAGCCAGATGTCGCCGTCATCGTCCTTCTTCGCGCCGTCACCGGCGAAGTACCGGCCCTCGAAGCGCGACCAGTACGTGTCGAGGAAGCGCTGGTCGTCACCCCAGATCGTGCGCAGCATCGACGGCCACGGCTCGGTGAGGACGAGGTAACCGCCCCCGCCGTCGGGGACTTCCTTCGCCTCGTCGTCCACCACGGTGGCCGAGATGCCGGGCAGCGGGGTCTGCGCCGAACCGGGTTTGGTCGCGGTCACGCCCGGCAGCGGGGAGATCATCATCGCGCCGGTCTCGGTCTGCCACCAGGTGTCGACGATCGGGGTCCGGTCCGCACCGATGTGCTTGCGGTACCAGATCCAGGCCTCGGGGTTGATCGGCTCACCGACCGAACCGAGCACACGCAGGCTGCTGAGGTCGAACTTCGCGGGGATGTCGTCGCCCCACTTCATGAACGTACGGATCGCGGTGGGCGCCGTGTACAGGATCGTGACGCCGTACTTCTGGATGATCTCCCAGAAACGGCCCTGGTGCGGGGTGTCCGGAGTGCCCTCGTACATGACCTGGGTGGCGCCGTTGGCGAGTGGGCCGTAGACGATGTAGGAGTGCCCGGTGACCCAGCCGACGTCGGCGGTGCACCAGTACACGTCGGTCTCGGGCTTGAGGTCGAAGACGGCGTGGTGGGTGTACGCGGTCTGGGTGAGGTAGCCGCCCGAGGTGTGCAGGATGCCCTTCGGCTTACCCGTGGTCCCGGACGTGTACAGGATGAACAGCGGGTGCTCGGCGTCGAACGCCTCGGGGGTGTGCTCGGCGGACTGCCGGTCGACGATCTCGTGCCACCACACGTCCCGGCTGTCGTTCCAGGCGACCTCCTGGCCGGTGCGGCGGACCACGAGCACGTGGTCGACGTTGCCTGCCTTGTCGGCGGCCTCGTCGACGGCGGGCTTGAGCGCGGACGGCTTGCCGCGCCGGTAGCCGCCGTCGGTGGTGATGACCACCTTCGCGTCGGCGTCCTGGATGCGGGTGGCGAGCGCGTCCGCGGAGAAGCCGCCGAAGACCACGGAGTGCGCGGCGCCGATCCGGGCGCAGGCGAGCATCGCGATCGCTGTCTCGGGGATCATCGGCATGTAGACGGCGACCCGGTCGCCCTTCTGCACGCCCAGCTCCATGAGGGCGTTCGCAGCCTTGGAGACCTCGTCCTTGAGCTCGGCGTAGGTGACCGCGCGGCTGTCGCCGGGCTCGCCCTCGAAGTGGATGGCGACCCGGTCGCCGTTGCCGGCCTCGACATGCCGGTCGACGCAGTTGTACGCCACATTGAGCTTGCCGTCCTTGAACCACTTGGAGAACGGCGGGTTCGACCAGTCCAGTGTCTCGGTCGGCTCGGTGGCCCAGCTCAGTCGGCGGGCCTGTTCGGCCCAGAAACCGAGCCGGTCAGCCTTGGCCTGCTCATACGCCTCCGCGGTGACGTTGGCGTTGGCGGCCAGGTCGGCGGGGGGTGCGAACCTGCGCTCTTCCTTGAGCAGGTTGGCCAGGCTTTCGTTGCTCACGGCATCTGCCTTTCCAGGGTGTCCGTTGTGTCCCAGGCCACAGCTCATCAGACCAAAGGTGTGATGACAAGGGTCGATTGGTAATTGGTTTAGACCTGTCGGGCGTCGAGTCCGGCGGCCCGGGTCATCCGTACCCACGTACGCCGACCAGGCGAAGTTCAGCGCCTGTAACGCCTTTCACACTCCCGCCCACGTCCCGGTGAAGCGCCACCGGCACATCCGGTCCGCCCCCCGGTCCCCTCGGCTCCCTTCACGTCGCCCCACGTGGACGCGATCACGTCCTTCGTGGCGCGCCATGTCGCCGACCTGCACACCATGGCCGGCCTGACCGCCGCGAACTTCCTGGCGGTCCTGGGCGGCCCGCACCTACCGCGCGTCCCGGGGCAGCGAACGTGCGTGGCTGTACGGCATCGCCCGCAACGACGTCAGCCGACGCCGAAGGTCCCAGCGTGCGCCATGCCCGTCCGGCGGCGGGGGGGGGGGGGGGGGGGGGGGGGGGGGGGGGGGGGGGGGGGGGGGGGGGGGGGGGGGGGGGGGGGGGGGGGGGGGGGGGGGGGGGGGG
>NZ_JBVIHJ010000051.1:0-1986 GCF_055570355.1 Streptomyces sp. NPDC031225
ATGGGCGTCGACGGTGTTCAGACTGCCCACCCGCCGGTGTTCGAGTACGACTCGTAGGAGTACCGAGTGCGGCGGTCCCATTCCTCGCCGGTGATGCGTTCGTAGGCGTGGTCTGGCGTGTAGAGCAGGCTCTCGGCCCAGATGAGGTCGGTGGCGAACGGTGCGAAGGCCCTCGGATCCTGGAGTACGCCTTCGAATGCTTCACGGCCGGCGGCGACGACTGCGCAGCGTGTGTAGAGGAATGCGTCACCGGGCAGGCCCTGTCCGAGTTCCTTGCGGTCCAAGCGGTAAAGGGCCCAGGACAGTTGCTCGGCGAAGCCGGTGACGACGAACACCGGGGACTGAGCAAGGTGCTCTGTCAGCGCGACTGCCAGTTGTCCGGAATCAGGGTCCGGCCCGGTGGGTCTGCATTCCTCGATGAGCTGCCAGAAGACGTCTTCGTTCATGCCAGCGAGCATGACGCAGACGTCTGACACTCCGCCTACTTGGTCACCTGTTCGCTGCCGCTGTGAGAAGGACCCGCTTGCGGAGCAGGGGGAGCTTGGCGCGGCCGAACATCTGACGTTTGATCATCTTGATGTGGTTGACCCGGCCTTCGACGGGGCCGGAGTTCCAGTGGGTGGTCAGTCCCTGGAGGACGGCGTCCCAGTCCTTCTCCAGGCCGTGCGCAAAGCTGTGGAGTCCGGGGAGGTCCTCGGCCCGGGCGGCGAGGATCCAGTCCTTGAGGTGTTGGCCGGAGCGGGTGGTGAGGATATCGGCGAAGGACCGGACGAGCTGTTCGGCGGCACCAAGTTCGGGGCAGCGGGCGAGGATGCCGGCGAACTGCTCCCGCTCCTCGTCCCGCAGACGGTCGGGGTGGAGCATCATCCAGCCGGTGACCTGGCGGACGCCCGGCGGCGCCGGTCCGACGACGCGGATGCGCCGCCGTCGGCGGGGCCGCAGGTAGTCGCTGATGATCTGGTAGCTGCCCTGATAGCCAAGCTCTTTGAGCTCGGCGTGCAGGTGGATGGCGTTGGTGTGGCCCTCGGCCCAGCGCCGGTCCAGGTATGCCTTGAAGGGGTCAAGCTGGCTGGGCCGGGGCTGGTGACGGCCGTTGAGCATCTGCTCGGGTGTTTCGGCTCGGGCGGCCCGGCGGACAGTATTGCCGCCCATGTGCAGTTCCCGGGCGATCTCCCGGATGCCGTGTCCCTGGTCAAGGAGGGCGTGGACGATCCCGTGGCGTTCACGCTGTCGGGCCTCGATGGGCGACATCGCCTTCGTCGTGTTCTCCGGCTCGGCGAAGGAGATGCTCACGATGCCGTTCGCGTCGGCGTCCGGCGGTTTGAGGCAGGCGTTGTGCCGGCGCACGCAGCCTTCCACCGCGGTGCCGAGGTTCTGCAGCAGGTGGAAGCGGTCTGCGACCTGGACCGCGTGGGGTGCTCCGGAGCGGGCGCCGTCGGCGTAGGACCCGGCCCGGTCCCGGCAGATGACCTCCGAGCCGGGATGAGCCAGCAGCCAGGCGGCCAGCGTCCCGGCGTCCCGGCCGGGCAGCAGGTCCAGGGGCTGACCAGTCTCGCAGTCGATGATGACGGTGCCATAGTGCTGCCCGCGGCGTGTAGCGAAGTCGTCCACCCCCAGCACCTTCGGCACAGCCCAAACGGGATCGGGCACGGCCATCACCAGCCGGAGCAACGTCATCCGGCTCACGACACTGGGCAGGACCTTCGCGAAACGAGCCCCGGAACGGCCGGCGAGAGCCACGGCCACCGCCTCCAGCACCCTGCGCAAGGCCGGAGTCCGCCTGCCGTACCGCACGGTGAGTCCATCGACCTGCTCGGCGAACGTACGGCGCGGACAACCAGCGTTCTCGCAGTACAACCGCCGGACGGACAGATCGATCCGTACCGCCTGCTCACCCACCGGGCCATCGGCAAGGTGCCGTTCGTAGGTGCTGTGTATCCGCTCGGACGGCGTCGCGCAGTCGGGACAACTCACGACGACGTTCCG
>NZ_JBVIHJ010000052.1:0-1177 GCF_055570355.1 Streptomyces sp. NPDC031225
ATCACCGGCGAGGAATGGGACCGCCGCACTCGGTACTCCTACGAGTCGTACTCGAACACCGGCGGGTGGGCAGTCTGAACACCGTCGACGCCCATTGGACAGAGCCCGACCCCGGTGATCGTCCTCACGGAATGTGTGCCTGATCCCCGCTCCCACTTACGAAACCAGATGCGGCGGGATGTCCGGTGTGCTCGCCGGGCTGGTCGATCGGTTCGGTCACTGCTGACGTTCCTCCGCTGTGATTGCGTCTTCGTACAAGACTCCCGGCGACTGGTTCACGAACTGCTGCAGGGCCTGCGTGTTCCCGTCCGGCAGCCGCTCAGAGCCATCGGTTGGACCGACTTACGCCGGCCGTCGAGCATCAGGCCCCGCAGATAACACTCGCCTCACCGCCGCTGATCCCGCCGTGGGACCGAGGCGAACACATCGGCAACGAACTCCGATAACTCACTCCGGAGTCGTTCCGCTTCCCCCAGCTCATGGCAAGAAGATGCCCAACACCAGGCGAGATCACCTGACGTTACGAAGCACTACTAGCCTCGATCTTTCTTGACGGTCCGCCGACGGAGTCGGCGGACCGTTTGGCTTTCGGTGGCTGAGGGTGGGCAGGCTGAGGGCCCGAGTGTCGCGTCGGGTGGGCGCCGGGTTCCACTTTCCCGGTGTGGTGGTGCGGATCGTTGGGGTGGTCGGTGTGGCTGGTCAGCCGGGGCTCGGCAAGGCATTGAGCCGGTCGATTGCCCGGGTGATCTCGTCGGTCCAAGGCCATCGGGTGGTGAAGCGGAGGCAGTGGCGGCGGCCGGTGGTGACGAGCTGGGCGGCGGCGGAGAACAGCTGTAGGCGGAGCTTCTTGGGTTCCCAGCGGCGTGTGGTGCCGGTCAGGGCGAGCATGGGCATCCAGGAGAGGAGGTCGAGTGCGAGGGAGACGATCTCCAGCCAGATCCGGTTCTGGGCTGTGTCGTGCAGGGGCAGGTTGCGCAGGCCGGTGTCGCGGGCATTGCGGATGCGGTCCTCGCAGCGGGCCCGGCGGCGGTGACGCAGTTCGAGGTCGGCGAGCTGGCCGCCCTTGGTGTTGGTCGCGAAGCAGACACCTCAGGCGCATATCTCGTCAAGCTGTGGCGGCAGGTTCGGTTGGGTAGGCGGTGTATTCATCGAACAGCGTGTGGTGTTGGAGGCAGTG